>CAINHV010000210.1 GCA_903848965.1 uncultured Opitutia bacterium
ATCGCCACGAAGCGGCCCATCGCCGCCGACCGTCGTGGGACGGGTTCGAAGGCCACGATCTTCCGATCCGCGGGATCGGCTGCCGTCTTGAGGTAACTGCGCTGTTCGGGCGAGAGATTGGTGTCGCGCACGACGCGCAGCATCCCGAGCACGCCGTTCATCGGCGTGCGGATTTCATGACTGATGGTCGCGAGAAACTCGCCCTTGGCGCGGCTGGCGGACTCCGCCCGTTCCCGTGCCTCCTGCAGCTCGTGTTCGCGGGAGTCGCGGCGGACGCTCTCGGCCTGCAGCTCGACGGCCAGGGCCTCCCGCTCGAAGCGGGCCACGAGGGCGGCGGACAGCGTCAGGTGATTGTGGCGGGTCGCCCAGATCGTGTAGACTATGAAATACACGACGCAGAGGCCGAGAATCAAACCGCTCCAGTCGGCATGCCAGAAGTGACTCAGGGCCAGCGGTCCCATCATGGCTACGACGTAAATGATGGCGCCCTTCCGCAGCGGCAGGAGCATCCGCAGGGAGGCGGTCGCCAGGCCGGCGAGCAGAAGGACGTGGGCCATGCGCAGCAGCCCGGGCTCGTGGAGCACCGGAAACAGCCAGGGCGTGGCGCCCCAACCGAGAGCGGTCAGCGATGTGCCGATGACGTACCGGAGGCCCCAGGGGGATTGTTCTCCGTCGGCGTTTTCGGCGGCGACCGTCTTGAAGGCATGCGCAAGCCAGAGGCGCCAAGCGACAGTGAGGCCGATATAACCGAGCCACCAGAACAGTCCGCGAGGAACCTTCTCCGCGGCCATCACCAGCGCGAACGCCGCCGCCGTCGCGGCGGAAATCCAGGTTCCGACCGCCAGTTCCCGATAGGCAATGAGGACGAGCTCGATGCGGGTCCGGACTTCAATCGGATGCTCGCGCCCGCGGGTCGTGGTATCCGGCAACGGAAGAGTGGCTGCGGGTGCCGAAGGTTCACTGGGAGGCATGGGTGCGGAACAATTGCCGGCAGCATGCCGGACGAGTGACAATTGGCGAGTGTGCCATGGCAGAAAAAACACTTACCGGCCTTCCGGCGGTGGAGCCGGCGGCAGCTTGCGCTGGAGGGCGGCGGCGAGCAATTCGACGCGGACGGGCTTGGTGAGAAAGTCGTCCATGCCCGCGGCGAGGCAGGCGGCCCGGTCCTCTTTGCCCGCATTGGCGGTGAGCGCGATGATCGGCAGGTCCCGGCGGGGATGGCGGGCGCGGATTTGCCGCGTGGCGTCGAGGCCATCGAGCCGGGGCAGGTGGCAATCCATCAGGATGGCGTCCCATGGCTCCCGCAGCGCGGACTCGACCGCGGCGATGCCATCCTCGGCCAGACCCGTTTCCAGGCCCATTTGTTTCAGGAAGTGGCCGATGACCCGCTGATTGATCCGATCGTCCTCCACGATCAGGATCCGACCCCGCAGCTTCGGGGGTACGTAGCGAGGGGCCGAATCGTCACTGGCCTCCAGGTGGCTGGCGGGCGGCTTGAACCGCACGGCGAACTCGAACACGGAGCCTGCGCCAAGTTCGCTGCGCACAGCGAGCTGCGAACCCATCGCCGCGACCAGTTTCTGGGAGATCGCGAGGCCCAGGCCGGTGCCGCCGAAACGCCGGCTCATCGAGCTGTCGGCTTGGGTGAACGGACGGAAGATCCGGCCAAGCGCCACGGAGTCGATGCCGATGCCGGTGTCGCTCACCGCGAAACGAATGGTGGTGGATGATCCGTCGACGACGTCGCAGCTCAGGCCGCAGGTCACGCGGCCCCGTTCGGTGAACTTGATGGCATTGCCGATCAGGTTGAAGAGGACCTGGCGAATCCGGGTGGGATCGCCCAGCACTCCGAACGGCAGCCGTGGGTCGAGTTCGAGGGTGAATTCCAGCCCCTTGCTCATCGCGCGGGGCCGCAACAGGTCGGCCACACTGCGAGCGACCGCGGTGGGCGAAAAGGCGATTTGCTCCAGTTCGAGCCGTCCGGCCTCGATCTTGGAAAAGTCGAGCACGTCATTCAGGAGATCGAGGAGCGTTTCGGCGGAGGTGGCCGCCGTCTCGATATGGTCCCGCTGGCTCTGGGTGAGCGGCGTGTCGCGCACTATCCGCAGCATGCCGATGATACCATTCATCGGGGTGCGAATTTCATGGCTCATCGTCGCGAGGAAATCGCTCTTGGCGTGGCTGGCGGCGGCGGCCCGTTCGCTCGCGGCGCGCAATTCGCTTTCGACGATTTGCCGCCGGGCGATTTCCGCGGAGAGGTCCCGATTGCCCCGTTCCGCCTGCTCCTTGGCCGAGCCGAGTGACCCGACCAGCGAGGCATTCTCGTGGTGCAGCCGGATTGTCCGCCGAAGCGCCCTGAGCTCCTGCACGGCGGCCACCGTGATATAGCTAACATACAGGAGCCACATGGCGGCGAGCACGTAGCTCCGGGTGTCGGGGGTGACCATCATCCGGACGACGAGCGGGCAAATGGCGAGGTAGAGGTAGGAGAGGTTGGCCGCGGCGATGGGCGCGAGCAGCCGCGATGCGCCGGTGGTCATGCCGGCGAGGACCAGGACGACCATGACGCGATAAATGGATTCCTGCGGCGTGTAGAACAGCCAGGCCCCAACGCCCCAGCTCAGGCCGGAGGCGGCGCTGACGACGGTGAACCAGTTCGCCCAGCGCTGGGTGTCCTCCAGCGGGATTGCCTGCCGTAGGTACTGCCACCGCGTGATCAGCCGCAGCGTGTTGCAGCCCAGCGTCAGCGCCAGCCACCCCAGCACCACGGAGGGGGGGAAGGCCGAATAGGTGGCCCATGCGAAGATGACCGCGACGACCATCCCGAACGGTGCCCCAAATCGCGAGTCGAGGTAAGCCATCCGGACAAGCTCGGCCTTGACGCGCAAATCCAAGGCGTCGCTGGGTGCAGTCACGAAACCGGAGGGGGTGGCTGGAGTCACCACGCCGGACGCTGCCGGCTGATCTTTCGAAATGCGAGCAAGTCCGCCCGCGCGCGCCCGCACGGTTCGCCCTGACGAAATGCTGGCGCCCGCACGGCACGCCCTGGCGAATTGTCGTCGCAACGAGTGCAGGGGCGGGGCTCGTCCCCGCCCGGTTGGCTGGGAAAATACTGAATCCGCTCTAATCTGGGAGGTTCGCGATGCTTCGCGGTTTTCCCCCTGCGACTCGCCGGCCTACCGGTTAGCCAGGCCGATTCGTCGCAGGTCCTCGGCGTACGCCCGCACGTTGAGATGCCGGAGTTGCGGCTCGAGCGGGGGAGCCTTGAACACGGGACGGTCCCACAGGACGTCCTCCCGCTCAATCGCGCGCACCATGGCGGTCGGACCGGCGGGGGTCTGGAATTTGAGGAGGGGGAGAGGAAAGAAGGCCATGACGTTTGGTTTTAGAGCGGACCCACGCCCGGGAAAATTGTGCCGTGAGATCCGGAATTAAGTACTTTGATCGGCTGATTTCCGGCGGGCTTAAGGAGCGACACGGATGTTTTCCCAGCGGCGGCCGCGGGCGGAATGGGAAGCGCAGGGCCCGATGCCAAGATTATTGCGGCGCGCGTGATTTCCCAAATCCCCCTTGCGCATGAGGAACCCACCCCTAAAACGGCTTCGCACTTCCCGTTACGCCTCGTATCGCATCCTAAACCCCTCGCTGTTCCCAAGCGCGGCTCCGTCGTAAGTGCGATGGATTTCGCAGCTTTGGAATCGGCGTTCCTTACCCTCCTATGAGTACTGTCCAACCCAGCAATCAACTGTCCGAGGCCAACGCCAAGCGTCTGCTCTGGGCCGGCTTCGCTGCCATTCTCGCGGCCGGCGTCGGCTTCGCCCTGCGCGGCGGCATCTTCGATAATTGGAGCCGCGAGTTCGGCTTCACCGCGACCCAGCTCGGTGCCATCGGCGGGGCCGGCTTCACCGGCTTCTGCTTCGGCATCTCGCTGGGCGTCATTGTCGACAAGGTGGGCTACGGCAAGCTGGTCGTGCTCGCGTTCGCCTGCCACGTGCTGTCCGCGTTCGTCACCTTCGGGGCGTCCAATCCGGCGAATGCGGCCCAGATGCTCATGTGGGGTATGTTCATCTTCGCCTTCGCCAACGGCGTGCTCGAGGCGGTCGCCAATCCGCTGGTCGCGACCCTCTTCCCCCAGAACCGGACCCACTATCTCAACATCCTCCATGCCAGCTGGCCCGCCGGCCTGGTCCTCGGTTCCGTCGCCGGTTGGATCCTCGACGACAAGATGCAGTTGAATTGGAAGCTCCAGCTCTCCCTCTACCTGGTGCCGACGGTGGTCTACGGATTCATGTTCCTCGGGCAGAAGATGCCCAAGTCCGAGGCGGCCGAGAAGGGCGCAAAACTCGGCGAGATGTTCAAGGATGTCGGCATCCTCGGCCTGGCCGTCGCCTGTTACCTGCTTTCCCTCTTCTTCGCGGGCAGCCTCGGTCTGTCGCAAGGCATGTCCTACGGGATTTCCGGCGCGATCCTGATCGCGGTGGGTGTCATCACCAAGTTCTCGCTCGGGTCGATTCTCCTCTTCGTGCTCTTCATCACCCACGCCTTGATTGGCGCGGTCGAGCTGGGCACCGACGGCTGGATCCAGAACTCACGGGCAACCTCTTCACGTCCGAGCAGGGCAAGTTCATCTTCATCTGGACCTCCGCGATCATGTTCAGCCTCCGCTTCTGTGCGCACTGGATTGAGCGGACTCTCAAGCTCTCGCCGATCGGGCTGCTTCTCGTGTGCTCCATCCTGGCCTGCATCGGTCTGCAGATGGCCAGCGTGATGCAGACCTTCACGATGGCGCTCGTGGCCCTCGGCGTGTACGCGCTGGGCAAGACCTTCTTCTGGCCGACGATGCTCGCGGTGGTCTCGGATCGCTTCCCTCGCACTGGCGCCGTCGCCATGTCGATCATGGGTGGCATTGGCATGCTCTCGGCCGGCTTGATCGGCGGGCCCGGTCTCGGTTACGGCAAGGATCGCTTTGCCGCCGAAACCCTCCAGCAGACCAACCCGGCCGCGTATGCCGAGGCGAAGGCCGCCGCACCTTCGAAGTTCCTCTTCTTCTCCGAGGTCTCCGCGATCGACGGCAAGAAGCTGGCCGACGCGAAGGACGCGAAGGAGCGCACGCCGGCCCAGGCCGCGATCGTCGCGGCCGACCAGCAGGGCGATCGGCGCACGCTGAAGGCCGACTCGTACATCCCGGGCATCATGGCGCTGATCTTCCTCGGCATCCTGATCTACTTCAAATCGATCGGCGGTTACCGCGTCATCAAGATTGAAGACGCGGCGAAGCCGGAGCCGGTGAACGTCTAGGACCGCCGGAGCGAATGATCTTGGGCCGCGCATCATCTGCGCGGCCCTTTTTGTGTCAGGCCATCCGGCGGAGCGGGGCGACGGTCTCAGCCGGGCGCTTCGGCAGGGTCACGGTCAGGACGCCGTGCGCGATTTCCGCCTGCATGGCCGGGAAGTCGTAGCCGGCGCCCAGCCGCAGCCGCAGCCGGTAGTCGCGCTGGGCCGACTCCAGATGCAGGGCGGACCAGTTGACTCGGACAAAGTGAGGCTTCTTCGCGGTGACCGTCAGGTCGGCACCGCGGCCCTCGATTTCCACGCCCGCGGCCTCGACGCCGGGGACGTAGACCACGAGTTTCATCGTCTCACCGTGATCCTGGCACTCGTAGGCGGGCTGGCGGAAATTGACGACGGAAGCTGCAGCCTTGGCCGACGGACGCGTGCGCGAGGGGGTGGAGTGGATGATCGTGTGCATGGGAGGAAAGTAAACGAAAGCGTTTCCTCGGCTGGTTTGGGAACCGCCGGGCTCGAGGACTAAACGCTTTCCTGGGAAGGAAGGTTTAGTTGAGTGAGCCCGCGCCGGTTTTGTTATTCCAAACGGAAATGACGGCCGGTCCCTGGGCCACACCACGCTGCTGCTGGCAGCCCATCGTAAAATGGGAGCCGGCGCGGCAGAGTTGGTGTTGGCAGGACGCGGTCATCGGATTCGATCGGGTAAGGTGCACATTGCAGCCGGCATGCCAAGATGGATTATTTTGTGCCGGTCGGGATTGCGCGCCGGTGCGCCGGTCCGCAGCCTTCGGGCATGGCCGAACTTGCCGATTCCACGACGACGCTGGCGGAGCTGAAAACGCGGGTGCTGGACTTCGCGCGGGCCCGCGACTGGGAGCAGTTTCACTCGCCGAAGAATCTCAGCATGGCGCTCGCGGCCGAGAGCGGCGAGTTGATGGAGCACTTCCTCTGGGCGACACCGGAGCAGTCCCAGGCCATCGCCACGGATCCGGCGAAGCGCGGCCGGATCGCCGATGAACTCGCCGATGTCGTCATTTACGCCCTCGAGTTCGCCAACGTCACCGGGCTCGACGTCGCCGCTGCCATCGAGGCCAAGATGGCGGCGAATGCCCAAAAATATCCCGTCGAGAAATCCCGCGGGAAGTCCGACAAATATACCGAGCTTTAAGGTTTTCGCGGAGCGAAAACCTAGCCCTTGCCGCCGAAGCTGACGTAGTCGTCCAGATCCAGCAGGTCGGCGAAGGAGCGGATATCGTCACGATCGCCAGCGTTCGCCTTCACCGTCTCGGCCACCCACTCATGGCCGGCGACGCCACCGGGCCCATGCTGCTCGAGCCACTTGGACCAGGTAGAAATTTCCGCCGGGCTGCGGGTGGTGTTCGCCCGGACCCACGCCAGCATTTCCGAATCCGAGCCGCCCTTCCCAGCCTCCGCTAGCAGCACCTCGGAATCGAGGCCGGTGAAACCGAAGAAATGGCGGTCGAGCGGGCAGTTGTACTTGTAACCCCCGTGCTTTCCCGCCGCGAAGGCCCGGGCCTTGTCGAGGAGCCGCGGAAGGTGGACATAGCCACCGAGCCGCACGCGCACGCTGCGCGGCGGATGTTGGGTGAAATCAGGAACGGATAGGTTCAGCATATAAAGGGGGAAGGGTCGGGTTCCAGCTGCCGGATTGAAAAGCGCCGGGTCGTGGAACAACTCCGGCGCCGGTTTCACTCAATGGTGATGATGCATGTGCTCGTGACCGTGGTCGTGGGGATCCTTGTCGTAGCGCGGACCCTTCTCGAGCATCTCCCAGTTCGGCGGGCGGCCCTGGATGCCCTGCTGCTTGACGCCGAAGCCTCCCATCACGATCCGGCGCACGGGTTCGCCCGTTTCCGGATGTTTCTTGAGCGGCTCGTCCTTCATTGACTGTTGCACTTCAAAACGGCGCGGCTTGGCGCCGGCTTTCTTTGGGATGGTTTCGTAAACGTAGGTAGCCATAGGGGAATTTTGGAAGAGAAGCAGAAATCAGATTCGGGCAACGCGGAAAATAAAAAACGCCGGGTGGCTCACTTCGGGCGAAAGGCCTTCATCGCCGCCTCGTTGGTTTCCAGCCGCGCGGCCCCGATCAGATCCAGACAATAGGGGATGGCAGGGAAAACCGCCTCGAGGTTCTCGCGGATGGCCTTGGGCCGGCCCGGCAGGTTGACGATCAAGGTCCGGCCCCGCAGGCCCGCGGTCTGGCGCGAGAGGATCGCGGTCGGCACGTACTTGAGCGACGTCGCCCGCATCAATTCCCCGAAACCCGGCAGCATCTTCCCGCACACGGCCGCCGTGGCCTCCGGGGTGACGTCGCGGTCGGCCGGCCCCGTGCCCCCGGTCGTCACCACCAGGCAGCACCCAGACTCGTCCGCCATCCGCCGCAGTTCCGCCTCGATCACGGGCTGCTCATCCGGAATCACCCGATAATCGACCTCGAACTCGGTAGTGAGCCACTCGCGCAGCAACGCGACGCAGGCCTTGCCGGGGATGTCCTCGTAAACGCCGGCACTGGCACGATCGGAGATGTTAAGGACGCCGATTTTCGGGGGCATGGATAACAAACAACCACGGATCATCGTGATTACACGGATAAAAACGGCGCCCCGGTGAAAGGGGATCGGATTTGATTCCGCGCTTGGCGTGGCATGGGTCTCCCGACCCATGAATCCCGCTTCGCGCGAGCGTCTCCACCCGGCTTTGGGTTTGAACTCTCCGCGCCCAGCTCTCAGCCCTCAACTCTTACCGTTCCGAACTCCCAGACCTCAGCTCCCAACTTTCAGCTTCAGGATGTCCAAACTCCTCTGCGTTTATTGCTCCTCCAGTGACCGGCTGGATCCGAAGTATGCCGCGGCGGCGACCGAACTCGGACGCGAGATGGTGGCCCGGGGCTGGGGTTTGATTTACGGCGGCGGTCGGACGGGCCTGATGGGCGCCGTGGCCCGCGCGGTGAAAGTCAACGGGGGCCACGTCATCGGGGTCATTCCGGAGTTCATGAAGTCGCGCGAACTCGCCTTCGCCGAGGCGGACGAACTTGTGACGGTGGTCACCATGCGCGAGCGCAAGCTCCTGATGGAGGCGCGGGCGGATGCGTTCGTCACGCTGCCCGGCGGCTGGGGCACGCTGGAGGAGATTATGGAAATCCTGACGCTTCGGCAGCTCGACCTCGTGAAGAAGCCCTGCGTGTTTCTCAACCAGGACGGATTCTACGACGACCTGCTGCGCCTCTTCGATCGGATGCTCGCCGGGAAATTCTTCAAGCCGTCGAACATGGATCTCTTCCGCGTCGCGGGCACAATTCCCGAAATCTTCGATCGCATCGCCACGGCGCCCGGCGCGCCAGCCGAGTCGAAGTGGTTTGAAACGCGCTGACGCATGCACCGATCCCCGGTCCTTGGCCTCCTGCAGGCCCACGCCGCGCTGGCGCTCGATCCGCACGAAGCCGCGATGGCGGCTGACATGATCGCCTTCGTGCACGCGCATCCCGATTGCCTGCTCCGGTCGTGCGCGCCGGGGCATCTCACGGGCTCGGCCTGGATCGTCAGCCCCGACCGCCGGCGCACGCTCCTGGCGCAGCACCGCAAACTCGACAAGTGGCTCCAACTCGGTGGCCACGCCGACGGTGACGGCGACCTCGCCGCGGTCGCGTTGCGCGAGGCGCGGGAGGAGAGCGGACTCGCGCGGGTGACGCTGGTCCGGCCCGCGGTCTTCGATGTGGACCGGCACTGGATTCCCGAGCGCAAGGGCGAGCCCGGACACTATCACTACGACTTGCGCTTTCTGATCGCAGCCGATCCGGACGAACCGCTCCAAATTACCCACGAGTCGAAGGACCTCGCGTGGGTGGACCTCGATACGGTCACGACCCTGAATCCGGAGGAGTCGATGGCGCGGATGGTACGAAAAACGCCCCAAGCCTAGGAAGGATTCACTGCGCCCGGGCCGGGGGATTGAGCCTGAAGCCACGAAACCAGGAACCGGGCCTCCGCTCCAGCATTCGAGCGGAATGCGAAAAGCGGAGGGAGGAACCCAGCCCATAGCACCGCGATGGCGCGACCCAGCGCTGGTCCGGTTCATGGCTTCGTGGCTTCAGGCTCAAAACTCCGAGACTGCTGGAAGCCCAGAACTCCAAAATCCGAACTCCGAACTCAGCTCACTTCCACAGCGCGACGATCTCTTCCTTCCGCAGCCAGCCGGTTTGTTCGTTCTCGAACGCGACGTGGCTCCAGCCGAGGAAGGTGCGATCGACGATCGCCATGGTGCCGCCGGCGACGGCAACCGTCTTCTGCGTGGTGTCGGCCTCGGTGGGAATCGACCGCAGCGTCCCGGCACGAATGACGATCACCGCCCGCGCATCCGCGGCGATTCCGTAGGTGCGCACCGCCGCGGTGGCCGTGCCGCCGAGGGTGAGGGCGAGGACCACGACGACGAGTGAACTACAATAGATCCGACGGCGGCGGCTCCCGTAGGCATTGAACAGCATCGCGCCGAAGGCGGCGGAGGTAACGAAGCTTCCGAGAATCATCAGCGCCTGCCAGCGCGCGGGCGAGGCCAGGCGCGCCAGCGATTGCCGCGATCCCGGCTGGAGAAACGCGGCCAGCGGTCCGGGCGCCGAACCGGATTTCTCCGCGGCGAGATTGAAGTGCCAGCGGACCGAGGGATGCGCGGGCTGCTGCACATACGCCGCCGACGCCTGGGCCGCGGCCTCGCCCGCTTCGTCCCGCTGCGCGAGGGCCAGCGACAGGTTGTGGCGGGCGATCCAGTCTGTGGGCCGCTGGCTGACGGTGGTGCGCCAGCTCTTTTCGGCGGCCACAAAATCTCCCTTGCGATACGCCGCTGCCGCATCTGCCTCGGCGGCCCGGAGCAGCAGCGGGGTCATCGCCAGCATCACCGCAATCCCGGCCGCAAACGGCATCAGGTTCTGCGGCAGGAAGGCCCGCCAGACCTTGAACGACGGAACGGGCTTGGTCGCGAGGGCGGCTGCGGCGCGCGTGACCCAATCCGCGGGCAGCACTCCGTCGACGCCATAGAGCGCGCGATCGGCTTCCGTCCACAGTTGAGCCCACGCGGCATCCGCCAGCGCGCTGGACGGCGGAGCGGCATGAGGAATCTCCCAGAGCACCGTTGAATCGCGCTGCCAGTCGAGGAGCAACGTGGCGCGCCCGGCGCCGCTCGCCGACGCAAGTTGAGTAATGGTCCGTTGCAGCCGCGCGCGCGCTTCGCGGCGGAGTCGGCTCGGATCGGTCTTGCGGGCCTGCCGAATAGCCAGGGCGGCCCACAGCAGCAGCACCCCGGCAAACGGGGCGATCAACCAAAAGGTGAGAGCGCGGCGCGAGAGCGGCACCATGACTTCGTCCGAGCCCGCCAGCGGATCGCGCGGAATGCCCATCGGCGCCGTTGCCACGGCGGGCGGGTTGACCGCCCGGGGAGCCGGTTCCGGAGGCGGCGGCGCGGGCTCCGTGGTCTGCGGCATCACATTGAACAGCGGGGCCGTGACGCTGGTGATGGCCAGGGTCGTCCGCGGCGCGGTGACCGATTTGTACGTGCCGCTCTTCGGATCGAAGTAGCTGAAGTTTACCGGTCCGAGCGTGTAATTGCCCGCCTTGGTCGGCACCAGCACCACGTCCTCGACCAGGGTCGAGTCGAACAGCTTCCCTTCCTGCGGGGTGCGCTTCGCCTTGGGCTGCACCACCTGGAAGTCGTTCGAAACATCGCGGGCGGGCAGGCCGCTGAGATCGGGCCAGTTGCCGGTGCCCGTGAGCTCCAACGTCCAGGTCACTGGCTCGCCGACGACGGCTTTCTCCGGCACGACCTTCGAGGTCAGCTTGAACTCACCGACGGCGCCGTTGAATCCCGGCGGCGGCGTCGGGAGCGGACGAATCGTGATCGCGGGTTGGTCGGAGGTGACGGAGATCGCCTCCATCCGCGGCTGCGAGATGATGCCGAAGCCGATGGTACCGGTGCGAATGCTCAGCAGGTGGTTCGCCGCCTCGAGCTTGAGCGTGTTGGGAGTCTTGGCGACGGCGCGGGTCCGATAGATTACCTGTAGCCGGCGGTCGCCGCCGATGACGGCCTCGATGACCTCGGGCTTGGTCCAGTCCTCCGCAATCAGCGGGGCGGCGTTCCACTCGAAGTCCGGGGAAATCTGCGGCTCGTTCCGGCGCGACGCCGACAATTCATAACTCAGCCCGAAGACCTCGCCGTCCCACACCGTGGTACGCTCCGGCATCAATTTTGAACTGGCCACCGAGTCGAGCGACGCGCCGGGCTGGGCGACCGTGAACGCCGGGACCGTGATGGGGCCCTTGGTCGTCTTCACGGTGAAGGACGGGATCTGCACTGGCGTGTTCTGCCGGGCGCGGACGAGATAGGTGAACGTCACCGAGCGCGACATCTCGAAGTTCACGATCGTCATGTTGCTCGACTGGCCGAGGAACGTGAGGTTGGCGCCGGGGAGCGACGGCAAGTCGGGGTTGCCGTCCGGCTCGCAGTCGCGGAACACCAGTTGGATGGAATTCGGCGCGTTCGGCTCGGCCTCCCAGCGAACAGTCTGGGCGGGCGCGACGGCGGCAAACAACCACGCGAGGATGAAACCCGCGGCCAGCCGGAGGCCGGGTGCGCGGGCAGGGGATGCGAAAAACGAAAAGACGATGCGCATACGATTACCAATCCTTGGCGGGCTTCTTCGGCGCCTTCCTCGGGCCGTCCATCATCTGGAATAACTGGGCGGGCGAGTCCTGGTTGCGAAGTTGATCGAGTTTCTGCAGCGGCAGCGCGAGGGACGGATCGGTCGCCTCCTGGGTCTCCTCGGCCTTGTCGGCTCCGCCGACCTTCTGGGTGTCCGAGGGCGGCGGGGGAGGCGGCGGCTCCTGTTTCTGCTTCATGTCGCCAAACGCGGCCTCGCCCGGATCCTTCGCCGGATCCTCGGGCTTCGGTCCGTTCTCCTCCTGTGACTGGGGTTCCTTCTTCTGCTGCTGGTCCTCGGATTGCTTCTGATCTTTTTCCGACTTCGACGAATCCTGCTTCTCCTTCTTCTGCTGCTTCTGATCCATCTTCTCGTTCTGGTCGGGTTGATTCTGGTTCTGATCGTTCTGTTCCTCGGGTGGCTTCTGCAGGAGCGCCTTGAGTTCCTTCTTCAACTTCGGCCAGTCGGCCGTCCGGGTATCCAGCCTGGCTCCGAGTTCGACTGCGGACAGCGCGTCATTCACCGGACCCTCGGGCACCGCTTGCCGTTCTTCCTGAATCTTCGAGCCCCACGAAACGGTCTCGCGCGCGAGCTCGGCCCAGTCGCGGGCGGAGTGGGTGGGAGCATTGGACAACCGGCCGACCATGGTGGCGAGCGCGGGAGGCGGCGGCGCCTCGGGGTTGGGGGTCTTTGCCAGGTCGGCAGCGGTCGGAGCCGGCACCGTAGCCGCCTGGGCCCGCGGGGCGGAAGGCGCCAGGGCCAGCAGCAGGGCGAGCGCAGCGACCGTGGAGGTCGTGGCTGGGTGATTTGGTTTCGGCGGGGCGATCACGGGAGGAAGAGGTGTACCGGGACGAACGATGGCGCGCGGACGGGGCCGCACGGGAAATTCATAGCAGAAACTCACGAGCAGACACCAGAGCCCAAAGGCCAGCGGCCATTGAAAGCGCTCGACCAGCCGGATCGTGTTCGTCTCGACGAACTGGCCCTGGCGGCCCGCCTCGATGGTCTCCTTCAGCAGGGCCGCGAGATCGACCCAGGAACTCGCATCGCGGTAGGTGCCGCCGGTGTCGCGGGCCAGTTCCTGCAGCGTGCCGGACTCGAGTTTCGTGAGCACGACGGCGCCGCGGTCGTCCTTCACGAAGCCGCCGGTCGGATCGGGAATCATCCCTCCCGTGCCCGTGCCTACGCCGAGCCCGATCACGCGGATACCCTTGGTCTTCAATTCGGGAATCCGAGCCTTCCAGTCATCGTCCGTCGCCTCGCCGTCGCTGAGGACCAGCAGGTAGCGGTCGGCGTTGGCCGTGCTCGCGAACGCCGCCAGCGAGGTGTCGATCATGGCGCGGTAATTGGAGCCGCCCTCGGGTAGATAGTCCGGCCCCAGGCTCGGCAGGAATTCCAGCAGGATCTCGTAGTCAGAGCTCAACGGGCTCTGGAGAAACGCGGTGCCGGAGAAGACCACCAGCCCGATGCGCTCGCCGGCGAGTTTCTCGAGGAGCGAACGAATCAGCAGCTTCGCGCGATCGAGTCGCGACGGCCGCACATCCTCGGCGAGCATCGAACGCGAGAGATCGATCGCGAGGAGGACTTCGCGCGACTGCTCGAAGACCGGTTCCTCCAGCCGGCCCCATTGCGGCCGGGCCAGCGCCACCACGCCGCAGGTGAGTCCGGCCCACAGCCACCAACGCGGCCGCGCCATCGCCGTGCCCGCGCCGCTGGCAAACGAGGAAAGCTTCAACGAGCGCACGCCCGCCTCCGCCCGCAGGATCTTCGGGCGGGCGGTCACCGCCGCCCGGCGCCGATGCGTGATGTCCCAGGCGAGCAACGCCGCGGGCACCAGCAGCAGCCAGAGCAGGAGAGGCCAGGCGAAGCTCATCGGGTGGCCCGCGAGGGCAGGCGAGAAGAGACCGGGAGATTCATGGTCGGTGCGATCGTCACGCGTACGCCTCCCGGCGCCATTGGGGGCGGGCAAACGCCGCCGCCGCGAGGAGGAAGAAAATCCCTGGTCCAGCCCACCACCAGAAGAGCTCCGTCGTCACCAGGTAGCTCTTGGATTGAAATTCGATCTTCTGCGCGCGGTCGATGGCCGTAAACGCGCTCTCGATCGTGTCGCTGTCGGTGGAGCGGAAAAACTTCCCGCCGGTGGTCTCGGCGATGCCGCGCAGGGAACTCTCGTCCAGATCCGAGAGCATGCGGCGATAGCCCATCTTCCGGTTGTTTTCGTCGTAGACCGGCACCGGCACATAGCCGTCCTTGCCCGCGCCGATCGTGTACACCGGGATGCCGCGTGACTTCGCCAGCTCCGCCGCCTGCTCGGGCGAGAGCGAGCCGCGATTGTTCGCCCCATCAGTCATCAGCACCACGAACGCGCCGACGCGCTTCCCGCCGCGGGCGCGCTTCGCCTGTTCGAGCCGGGTCAGCGCCACGCCCAGCCCGTCGCCGATCGCCGTGCCATCCTCGATCATGCCGATCCGCACGCGCTCCAGTTGCCGGCTGAGCCAGTCATGGTCGAAGGTCAGCGGCGCCATCGTGTAGGCGCGGCCGGAAAAGAGCACGATCCCGATGCGGTCCATCGGCCGGCGCTCGATGAAGGCCTGCACCACGGGCTTGATCGCCTGCAGCCGGTTGATCCGTTCGCCGTCCTTCTCGTAGTCCTCGGCGCGCATCGAGGTGGAAAGATCGATCGCAATCAGGATGTCGTAACCCTCCGAGTTGACCTCGCGCCGATCCTCG
>CAINHV010000211.1 GCA_903848965.1 uncultured Opitutia bacterium
GGATGTCGTGATCGATGCCGCGACCGTGATCGGTCACGCGAATCTCGACGAAGCGGCCCTCCTCGGGCTTGTCCACGGTCTGGGTGTGAAGCGAAATCGGGCGCGGGTCCGTGGGCTTGTTGTCATATGACTCCCAAGCATTGATCAGGACCTTGGCAATGACCTCCTCGGCAATTTCGTAATTGGTGTCGATCAGCAGGTCGGCGAGCGGATTGTTGATCGTTACCGGTGCGGTGATGCGATAGTCGTCCTGAAAGCGCTTGATGCCGCCCTCCAGCAGGCGCTGCACGCCGGCCTTGATCAGCGGCGGCCGTGACTTCACCACCAACGTGCTGAGCTGCTTGATAATCGAGACGATCCGCTGCATGGCGCCCTCGACGTGCTGGGCGTTCTTCTTCACCTGCTCGGGCTTGTCGTAGTATGCTTTGACGAGGTCGAGATAGCCGATAACGACGCCGAGCAGGTTGTTCAGGTTGTGCGCGATCCCTTGCGTGACGGCGCCGATGGTCGCGGCCTTGCGTGACTCTTCGAGGCGGCGCTGCAGGTCGACCATCTGGCGGTTGATGGTGACAAAGCGAAGCTGCGTCTGGATCCGGGCGAGGGTTTCATCGAGGTCGATGGGCTTGGTGATGTAGTCAACCGCGCCCACGCCGAGTCCCTCGAGCTTGCTCGCCTTGGTGGTGCGGGCCGTGATGAAAATCACCGGGATGCCGCGGGTGTCGTCACTGGCTTGGAGGCGTTCGCAGACCTCGATGCCGTCCATGTCCGGCATCATGACGTCGAGCAGGATCAAGTCCGGCCTCTCCTTTTTTACCAGATCCAGTGCCTCGATCCCGTTATCGGCGGTAGCCACCCGGATGCCCTCGCGTTCCAGCTTCCGTTTCAGGAGCTGGACGTTGATGGGCTGGTCATCGACGACCAGAATGAACGGGACGGGCATGGGGATGGGGGATGAGAAAAGCGACTGCCCCAGCGGGCGCAAGTTTTGTAGGCGCCGCGGCTTAGCGGCGGCTGAGCCGGTGCGCCTTGACGGTGTTCTTCATCAACATCGCGACCGTCATGGGACCGACGCCGCCGGGCACGGGCGTGATCAGGGAGCACAGCGGGGCGACGCTGGCAAAGGCGACGTCACCGGTAAGCCGATACCCGGTCTTCTTCGTCGCATCTGGCACGCGGTTGATGCCGACATCGATGACGACGGCGCCGGGTTTCACCATGTCGGCGGTGACGAACTCCGGCCGGCCGATGGCGGCGATCAGCACGTCGGCCAGACGGGTGATGGCGGAGAGATTGGTCGTCGCGGAATGGCAGATGGTCACGGTGCCGTTGGCTCCGGCCTTCTTCTGCAGCGCGAGGAGCGCGACCGGCTTGCCGACAATGAGGGAACGGCCGAGTACGACGACGTGCCGGCCCTTCAGATCCACCTGGCTGCGCGCCAGCAATTCCATGATGCCGGCCGGGGTGCAGGACACGAATCCCGTCTCATCCTCCTGCGCGACCTTGCCGAGATTGAGGGTGTGGAATCCGTCGACGTCCTTCTCGGGTGCGACGCGGCGGAAAATCGCGAGATCGTCGATGTGTTTGGGCAACGGCGATTGCACGAGGATGCCATCCACGGTGGGATCGGCATTCAACTCGTCGATGAGCTGGCAGAGTTCGTCCTGCGTGATGGAGATCGGCGGAAGGAGGATGCGGCTGGTCACGCCGATTTCCGCGGCGGTCTTCTCCTTCTTCCGGACATAGGAGACGGACGCGGGGTCTTCTCCGACGCGCACCAGGGCGATGCAGGGTTTGCGGCCGGGCAGGGCCGCAACCTCTTGCTTCAGTTCCGCGATGATGGCCGCCGCGATGTCGTTTCCGTTGATGAGATCCATGGAAAGATAGGATGTCCGGCGGCCAAGCGCCGTCCGTCGTTCAAGGCTGCAGGACGAGCTAGCGGAGCTGGAGCGATTCGACTTCGATCACAAATTCCCTTCCGCTGACCGTGGTCTTGGCGGTACCGAAGACCACGACGGAATGGTTCAGGTACTTCTCGACTTGATCGGTCATCAAAAGTTTCGAGACATCGACGTACGCGTAACGTTTCCCGGCGTCGTCATTGAGCGCGTAATCGTACGGACGGCGCGGCGTCAGCGGTCGCCGGGTGGAGACGAAGCGACCGGCAAATTGTCGTGGCAGGGCCGCGCCACCGCCATCGCCCAAATCCACCATAGGGGCCGGCCGGCCGGCCTCGGCGGTGCCGTAGGCCGTGGGCGCCACTGGGGCGGGGGTCATGGCTGGTGCAGCTCCGGCGGGCGTCGTGGCGACCGGCGGAACATAGCCGTTGGTGCCACCGAGGTGGATGTAACCCGTCAGCTTTTTCTCCAAGCTGACCTGGGTCCAGCGACCGCGGAGCCCGGTGATGGTCGTCTTGTCGCCCTTCTCCGCAGCGACGAGGATGCCCGCCTCGGCTTGGGGTGCGAGACGGATGGGAGCACCGGGCCGGACTTCGAGATTCTTCGTCAGATCCTTGTTCTCCACGTAGCCCTCGAACGGCCCGGGAAGTTCGAGGGCGAGCCAGCCCGCGGGCGTGGACGCGACGGCGTTCGCGACGGGTGCCGGATCGGTGCCGGCCTTGAGATAGGTGATGGCCGGGGAGGCGGGATCGGGCTGGGTGTGGACAGCCGTGGTCTCGGCCAAGGGTGCCGCGATCAACCGGCCCGCCGGCACGGCCAGAACCAGGAGGAGGGCGTTGAAAAGAGACGATTTAGTTTTCATCGGCGGAGTGGGCAGGGCGCGCGGAGGCCTCGAACGGGGCGCGCGGCGTGCGCGGATTGCGGAAGAGCGAGTCGATGTCTTTCGTAGAAAGAACCTTTCCGGCGCGCAACGGGATTCCCTTCACCTGTAGCGCGCCGATTTGATAACGGCGCAGACGCTTCACATCGAAGCCCAGGGTGGTGAACAACTGGCGGATCTCCCGTTTCTTGCCGTGATGCATATGCACATCGAGATCGGTGGCGGCTTCATCGGCACCCGCGTTAATCAACGCGGCGCGCTCTACCCGCAGGCGTTCGCCCTCGATCATGACGCCGCGCACGAGCTGAACCAGGCGCGAGGCGGGGAACGGGCGCTTGAGGACGACGTGGTAGCGCTTCACGACGACTTTGGACGGATGCATCAGCCGATGTGCGAGGTCGCCATCCGTGGTGAGAATCACCAGGCCTTCGCTGTCCAGATCGAGGCGACCCGCGCAGAAGAATCGAAAACGGGCGAACTCACGCGGCAGAAGGGCGAAGACCGTCTCGGCGTGATGCGGATCGTCGTTCGAGCACAGCAAGCCCCGCGGTTTGTGCACCGCCACGGTGATTTTCGGCTGCGGCGTGGTGCGCACGGCCTTGCCGTTGACCACAACGTGATCGACGCCCGCCATGATCTTCTGGCCGAGCGTCGCGCCGGTCGCGTTCACGCGGACATGGCCTTGGGCGATGAGGGCTTCCGCGGCACGGCGGGAGCACACTCCGGCATCCGCGAGGAATTTTTGCAGGCGAATCGGTTCGGCTTTGGCCATGGACGTTTACAATGGGTGGCAAATCGGCGGCACCTGCAAGCTTGGGGGCGCAGGAAAGCGGCTTGCGTGACCACTCGGCTGACCGCTTGATCGTCGGACCCCCTCATGTCCGGCTCCGTTGTTGTCTCAGGCTACTCCAAAGACCACCCGTTCCCCGCGAAAATCATCGAGAACCGGCTGTTGAACAAGCCCGGTTCGGCGAAGGAAACCCGGCACTTTGTCGTCGATCTTTCGGGGAGCGGTTTGAACTACAAGTCGGGTGACTCCCTGGGTGTTTTTCCGACCAACTCCGCCGCGGACGTGGAAGGGATTCTCCACTGCCTTGGTTCGTTCGGAAACGAGTTGGTGTCACCGGCCGTGCTGCGGTTGGCGAACCCGGTGCCGTTGCGCGAGGCGCTGTCCCATCGGCTGGCCTTGGCAAAGCCTGCGCGCTCTTTTGTCGAGTTGCTGGCCAAACGGGCGGTGGATGCGTCCGAGAAATCACAACTGCTGGGGCTGCTCGCGCCGGAGTCGAAGGACGTGCTCGTGGCCTTCTTGGAGGCGCGCGAGTTCATCGATCTGCTGGTGGAATTTCCCAGCGCGAAGCTCACGCCAGACGACCTCGTCGCGCATCTTCGCAAGTTGATGCCCCGGCTGTATTCGATCGCTTCTTCCGGAATCGTGCATCCGACGCGACCGCACCTGACGGTGGCGATCGTTCGGTACACGACGAACGGCCGGAAGCGGGAGGGGGTCTGCTCCACGTTCCTCTCCGATCGTGTGCCGGTGGGCACGACCGGGGTGCCGGTGTTCGTCGCGCCCTCCCACTTCAGGCTCCCGGCGGATCCCGCGGCCGACTGCATCATGGTGGGACCGGGGACCGGGGTGGCCCCCTTCCGGGCTTTTCTGCAGGAGCGCGTCGCGATCGGCGCGCCGGGGCGCAACTGGCTTTTCTTCGGCGACCAGCGGCAGGCGACGGACTTTCTCTACGAGGATGAGTGGCAGGATTATCTGCGGCAGGGACGCCTGGCTCGGCTCGACACCGCTTTTTCGCGCGATCAGTTGCTCAAGGTGTACGTCCAGGATCGCATGCGCGAGCAGGCCACGGAGCTCTGGGCGTGGATTCGCCAGGGCGCCTACTTTTATGTCTGCGGCGACGGAAAGCGGATGGCCAAGGACGTCGATGTCGCACTCCACGCGATCATCGCCGAGCAGGGCGGCCTCAACCACGCGGCGGCCGAGGACTACGTGAAGCAGATGAAGAAAGATCGCCGCTACCAGCGCGACGTTTACTGACCGGGAAACCGGGTCGCGGCCCTGCATTTTCTCCTCGCTAGTCACTTCCCGCTACCCGCTACTTTTCGACTGCATGCTGACATTTAATCATCGCACCGCCCTCGTTACCGGCGCTGGCCGGGGCATTGGCAAAGCCATCGCCGAGACGCTCGCCCGCCACGGCGTAACCGTGATCTGCGTGTCCAAGTCCGCGGACTCCTGCGGCGCGGTCGCGGCGTCGATTGTTGCCTCTGGGGGCAAGGCGAAGGCGCTGGCGGTGGATGTGGCGGACGGTTCCGCGGTGGCCGCGGCGTCCGAGGCCTTATTGAAGGAGTATCCGAACATCGACATCCTCGTGAACAACGCGGGCATCACGAAGGATGGGCTGCTGTTCCGGATGAGCGAGGCTGACTGGACCGATGTCCTGACGACGAATCTCACGAGTTGCTTTCATTGGACGAAGCACATCGCCCGACCAATGACCCGCGCGCGCTGGGGGCGGATCGTCAACATCACTTCGGTCAGCGGAATCATGGGCAATGCCGGCCAGGCCAATTATTCGGCGGCCAAGGCCGGCATGATTGGGCTCACCAAGACGCTGGCGCGTGAGTTCGCGGGTCGGAGCGTCACGGTCAATGCCGTCGCGCCGGGTTTCATCAAGACCGACATGACGACCGCGTTCGTGAACAATCCCGAGGCTTCGGGAAAGATTCTCGAGGTCGTCCCGCTCAAGCGCTTCGGCGAAGCTGCGGATATCGCTAACATGACCGCATACCTTTGTTCCGAGGAAGCCGGCTACATCACCGGCCAAGTTTTTAACGTTGACGGTGGGATGGCGATGTGAACCCTCCGCTCCGTCGTTTCTGCCCCCAATTAAGTCCAAATGGCTGAACCAAAAACCCTCGAACAGCGCGTCAAAGAGATCATCGTTAACCAGCTAAATGTTAACGAGGAGCAGATCACGCCGACGGCGTCTTTTCTCGACGATCTGGGCGCAGATTCCCTCGACACGGTCGAGTTGATCATGGCCTTTGAAGAGGAGTTCAAGGACGAGATTAAGGGAGAGATCCCCGAGTCCGACGCCGAGAAGCTCCAGACGGTCGGCCAAGTGATCGACTATATCAAGGCCAAGGCCGGCCCGGCCTGAGTTGAGTTTCTGATCCTTCGGCGTCCTGCCTGTTTCCGGCACGGAAATTTTGGGCGGGGCGACTTTTTGTTGGCAGCGTTCGACGGTTTCTTTCGCGACTATGGAATATCCTTCGTCCTCGCGACGCGTCGTAGTGACCGGCCTCGGAGTGGTGACCGCCCTTGGCCACAACGTGAATTCGTTTTGGGATGCCCTCTTGGCTGGGCGCTCTGGCGTCAGTCGGGTGACGCTTTTTGATCCCAGTCCCTACGCCAGCCAGATTGGCGGCCAAGTGCGGGATTGGGATGCGGCGCAGCACATGGATCCCAAGGAGGTGCGGCGCAACGATCGCTACACTCACTTTGGTTTTGTCGCGGCGCGGCAGGCAGTGGGTGACTCGGGCTTGGACATGACCAAGGAAGATGGCGATCGCGTCGGCGTGATCATCGGTTCCGGAATCGGCGGCATGTACACCTACGAGTCGCAGCTCAAGGTCCTGACCGAGCGCGGGCCGCGCAAGGTTTCGCCCTTCACCATTCCATCGCTGATCGGCAACATTTGTGCGGGTCTGGTCTCGATCGAGTACGGTGCGCGCGGTCCAAGTTTCGGCATCGTGTCCGCCTGCGCCACTGGCACGCACTCGCTCGGCGAGGCGGCCCATGCGATTCGCCGGGGCGATGCCGATGTCATGATTGCCGGCGGCAGCGAGGCCGCGATCACTCCTTTCGCGTATGCCAGTTTCTGCGCGATGAAGGCGATGAGCACGCACAACGATGCGCCGGAGAAGGCGAGCCGGCCGTTCGATCGCCAGCGCGATGGCTTCATCATGGGCGAAGGCGCGGGAGTTGTCGTGCTGGAGTCGCTCGAGCATGCCCAGGCGCGCGGCGCCCGGATCTATTGCGAGCTCGCCGGGTATGCGGCGACGTCCGACGCCTACCACATCACGCAGCCGGATCCCGAAGGAAAGGGGCTGTCGCTCGCGATGCGCCGGGCCCTGGCCAGCGCCGCACTCGAACCGTCCCAGATCGACTATATCAACGCGCACGGCACCTCGACGCCCTACAACGACAAGTTCGAGACGCTCGCGATCAAGAAGGTCTTTGGCGAGCACGCCGCGAAGCTGGCGATCAGCTCGACCAAATCGATGACCGGCCACC
>CAINHV010000212.1 GCA_903848965.1 uncultured Opitutia bacterium
ACACACATCCAGAGGCGCTCAGCCGGCGCAGGCATTGGATAGCGGCTCCACTGTTTGGGTAACGGGATCCGGACAGCAGCCGCCATTCGTGTTCATCCGTGTCCATTTGTGGTTTAACTGAATGGCTCCGGCTGAAAAGGCCTCGTTTCCCGTAGCCACGAGCGCCAGCGAGTGGAACGACGGGCGTTTCATCCACTCACTGGCGCTCGTGGCTACAGCCGCACCGCGAGGAGAGCAGACACCTTTTAGAGGTCTTTTCAGGGTTTCCTGGCTTCAGGCTCAACCCCCAAAAATCACTTCATCACGGACACGGAGACAGAGACACCCCGCCCACCGACTACGACCGGGCCGGGGCCGGCTCGCCCGCCCAGGTCAGCGGCGCGACTTTGGGTACGAGGAAAATGTACGCGAACATGCCGGCGAGCAGGACGATCGAGGCGCCGGCGAACGCGAGGTAGTAGGATTGGGTCTGGCTCACGATCCAACCCGTGAGCAGCGGCGAAACCACGCCGCCGAAGTTGCCGATGCAGTTTTGCAGCCCGGTCCATTTTCCGACAGCATGGCGGCCGGCGAGCGACTGGGTCACGGCCCAGACGTTCGAAGTATAGATCCCCAGTGACGCACACGCCGCCACGAGCAGGCCGACGGAAAGCTGCGGACTGCGCACCATGGCGGCGGGAAACATGAAGACCGCGCACAGGGCGAAGCCGGTGAGCAGGAAACCCTTGCGGACGCGCGTGGGCGACGCGCCCCGTTGAATGAGCCGGTCGGAAAGCCAGCCGCCACCGGCTGTCGTGGCTGCCATGGCCCAGAAAGGCAGCGAGCCGAGAATGGCCATGTTCTCGAGCGAGAAGCCTCGCTCCTCCACCAGATACGAGGGCAGCCACGAGATGAGAAAGTACCACACGTAGCCGAGGCAGAACATCCCGAGCGAGGTCCCCCAGACTTCGCGGCGGCGCGTGAGTTCGCGCAGCGTGATGGCTGCGACGGGTTGCATGCCCCGCGCGTCGGTTTGGTTCCGCTGCGACGGCACCAAGGCCACCCAGGGGATGAGCCAGAGGACGCTCACCGCGCCGAGCACGATGAAGAGCATTCGCCAGCCGAACTCGGCGACCACCAATCCGCCAATCAGCGTGCTCAGGGCTGGGCCGAGCTTGGAGCCGGCGTCGATCAGCCCATTGGCGAACCCGCGCCGCTCCTCCGGGAAATTTTCCGCGAGCAGCCGCGAGGTGGCCGGATACGCCACGCTCTCGCCGATCCCGAGTAACAGCCGTAGCGCGAAGAAGGCGGCGAAACTCGTGAAGAAACTCATCGCGAAGGTCGCGATCGACCAAAGCAGGAAGCCGGCGGCGTAAACCCACTTCACATCGTAGCGATCCACCAGCCAGCCAGCGACCAACTGGAACAGCGCGTAACTCCAGAAGAACGCCGAGAACAGGAATCCCATTTCGGTGGGATTCAGGTGAAACTCGGCGGTCATCGCCGGTTTCGCCACCGAGAGGCTACCGCGATCGAGGTAGTTAATCCCGATGGCTACGATCAGCAGGATGAGGAGGGTGGTTTGCTTGCCGCGCGGCATCATGCGTATGGCGGTTACAGGCGGGGTGGGGTGGCCGCCCGCCAGCGGGATCGCTCGGCCTCAGAACATCAAGGGAGAATTGCTGAATCTCGTCCGACGCCCCGGTTTGAGTGGGGTTAGTGATAGGCGAATGCTGCCGAAACAGCCTTAATTCAGGGTATTATGTCACCATGGTCCAGCCGTGGAGGGATCCAGACGCTCCGATCTCAGCAGGCGAGACGCGGAAAGTACATAAACGTTCAAAGTCTGACAAAAATGTCATTGTCATCTCTGCGGGATCGTTAATTGGTACCCCTCGCAAAATATCCTGCAACTGGAATTCCCGCGCCAACCCTCCGGTTGACGCGGGCCCTTCAGAAACACTTTTTTCCATTTAATCGCCTTTTCTGTCGGTCGTTTGATTCGCAACCCGGATCCGAGGACTGGACGGAACCTACACCAATGAAACTACGTATTCCGACACTAACGTTTAGTACCGCTGCGGTCCTGCTGGTCCTCAGTGTTTCTCCAGGCTTCGGCCAGACAGCCCCGGCGGCGTCCGGCGGCGGCGGAGACACCGTCAAGCTGGATCCTTTTAGCGTCACCGCCGATTCTGATGTCGGTTTCGTAGCCGCCTCCTCCCTGGCCGGTGGTCGTATCGCGACCCCGCTGAAGGACACCCCGGTGGCCTATTCCGTCATCACGAAGGAATTCCTCGAGGCGTTCAACATCACGAACATCGCCGATTCCGGCTCGTGGTCGGTCAACACCGACTACACCCCGGGCGACCAGACCGATCTCGGTTACGGCACCGGCCCGAACCGACGCGTGCGCATTCGCGGTATCTCGGCCAACACGCCGACGCGTAATTTCTTCCCGTTTGCGGGCGGCGCGACGGACAGCTTCGACATCGATCGCGTCGACTACGCGCGCGGTGCGAATGCCGTTCTGTTCGGCGCCGGAGGCGCCGGTGGCACCCAGAACACGGGCACCAAGCAGGCCCTGACCTCCCGCAGCTTCCAAGAAGCCACGGTCCAAGTCGGGTCCTGGAGCAAGTACCGGATGACGGCCGACCTCAACCAGGTGGTGAACGAGAAGTTCGCGTTCCGGACCAACCTGATGATCGGCTCGTCCGACAGCTGGCGTAAGCGGATCTGGGAGGACAAGAAGGGCCTCCACCTCGCCGCCACCTATCGGGTGTCGTCGAAATTCACCCTCCGCGGTGAGTTCGAAATCACCAACACCCGCAAGTCGCATGCCGTGGCCCAATACAACGAATACGTCTCGGCGTGGGATGGCCAGACCTATGACTTCTCCGCTCCGTTGACCGGCGCCGGTGCGCCGACCCCCGCTTTCCTCGCGAAGGCCGGAATCGAGCGCTTCCCCGGTCGCTTCGTGGCCCGCCCCGACTACAATGGTCGTTTCCTGAACTGGAAGAATTCCTTCCGGACCAAGGGCGCGAGCTACAACACGAACCCGACGCTGACGAACTGGGTGAACACCGCCCAGGGCCGCGTGCCGATCGGGACCGTCAATTACAACCTGAACGGTCAGGCGATGACCGACAGCAGGATCGGCCTCGACGACAACACGCGCTATGGCCTCGTGCTCGGTGGCTCGCCTTTCTTCAGCCTGCCGACGCCGGAAGATAACGGCCTCTGGGATGATCCAGCTCACAAGTATCCGCTGTGGGCGCAGGTCACCAAGGACCTCTCCCTCTACGCCAACTACGCTCCGTTCGACGGCTTCTTCGTCGAGCTCGCGGGTAACGCCAATCGCGCTCCGGTGCAGGCCTCCAATGCCGCCCGCCGTGGTCTCCGCGAGTACCGCCTCGATATCTCCCGGAACCTGCCGGACGGTTCGCCGAATCCCTACTTCCTGCACGGTTATCAGGACCATGCGGAATACTTCCAGCAGCGTGGTGATGACTTCGAAAACATCCGCCTCCAGTCCGCCTACGTGAAGGACACGCGTTTCGGCAAGCTGCAGCTCGGCATCATGGGCGGCATCAACAATGAAATCATCAAGAACCGCTCGAGCGTCATCGTGCTGCCGGCCGATTGGATCCTCCCCGACGCCCGCTATTGGGTGAACAACGGCGAGATGAACGAGTTCTTCCCCTATCAGCGCCTCTACGCCGACGAAACCAATCGTGGCTGGGCCACGCCCTACAACAGCTTGAATACCAAGCCGTCGATCGCCGTCGATCCGACCACCGGTATCAGCAAGGCCGTCACGCCGTTCTGGATGTATGACGCCCGCCGTGAGGACAACGTTTACGATGCCCGCCGTGACTACAAGTTCGCGCAGGCCGCCGGCAACTTGGACCTCTTCAAGAATCGCCTCGTGCTGATCGCTGCGTTCCGCCGCGACGCCACGCACTTCTCCCAGAACCGCATCAAGGCCCCGGGCGACATGCCGAACGGTTGGAATGGTTTGGATCTGACGCTCCGTCCCTCGGCGCCGACGGATTACCAGACGCTGACGTACTTCCCGAAGAATGCCGCGGGTGTTGTCACCGGCCCGGAACGTCCGGCCGATGCCCGCCCCCGCACGCAGATCTCCGGGGTCGGTTTCCCGGTGGCGCAATATGCGAAGGATCGTTTCCGCGACGACTTCGATTCGCCTGACGTCGATGTGTCGGTCAACACCCACACCCTCGGCGCCGTGGTCAATGTCACCCGCTGGCTGGGCGTCTTCGCCAATCGGAGCAAGACCTTCAACTTCAACAGCCCGCAGCAGGATATCTACAACAACATCCTGGCCCCGACGTCCGCGACGAGCGATGACGCTGGCATCCGCGTGACCCTGCCGAACAACAAGCTGTCGGCCAGCCTGGCCTGGTTCCGCGCCTATCAGGCCGGCGCCATCACCTCGATCGGCTTCGGCTTCATCGACAATTACAACTCGATCGGCGACCTCGGCAAAGTGGGCGATCTCTTCAATCGCAACGTCCGTGACTTCCGCCGCTTCCGGCTGAACAACATCGGCACCACGGTGACGAATGACACCCGCGGTTATGAACTCGAGCTCACCGGCAACCCGATGCCGAACTGGCGCATCATCTTCAACGCGTCCAAGACGGACGCGGCGCAGATCGACTCCAGCCTCGATGCGGTCGGCTTCTTCGGTGAGAACGATGCCCTCATGCGCTCGATCCTCGCCGACGGCGGCATCGTGATCGATCCGGCGACGAACCTGGCCTTCATCAACCCGGCCCTGGACGACCCGACCAAGATCAATCAGGTCAATGCGCAGGCCGCGGTGAGCGGCTGGAATAACCTCCAGTCGAGCACCATTCCGCAGATGACGGCTTTGTCCAAGCTCCGCGCCAACACCCTTGGCTCGAGCGAATACATGGCGAATCTCGCGACGGATTATCGTTTCCGCCGGGGCAAGCTCAATGGTCTCCGCGTCGGCATCGGCCTGAACTACCGCGGTGGCGCGGTGGCGGGTAACAAGTCGCTCGATACGATCCGCAGCACCACGAATCCGGCGCTCGCCGTCGACGACCCGACCGTCAATGCCGCCGATGACGTCATCGGCGACTCCTACATCACGACCACCGGTACGCTGTCGTACACGCTGACGTTGAAGGACAGCCGCCGCTTCCTGCCGAAGCGGATCCAGTTCGATCTGGCGGTCTCCAACCTGCTGAACAAGACGGCTCCGATCTACGGTTACAGCACCGGCAGCCAGAACACGAGCGAGACGGTCTTCGTTCCGCGTGATGGCACGCTGTCCGATCCGTCCCGTCGCTCGGTCGGTGGCAACTTCTTCTATCTCGACCCGCGCAACTTCACGTTGACGGCGAAGATGGATTTCTGAGCCAGCTGAATTAAGTATTTTCGAGCGCCGGTGGTCTTCGGACCGCCGGCGCTTTTTTTTGGCCGAGGTGCTTCGACCCTGAGGCAGGGTCGACGAGCAGCAGCCGGACCTATATTACAACGGGGGCTCGCACGGGCGCTGCAGGTCGCGGCGATCGCGCAGGCGGCCGGGAAGCAAATTGCGCCGCATTCGCCCAAGGCCGTCCGCTCATTGGCCCCTTCTGGCAGTTTGCGGCGACCTGCCCGAATCTTTTCGGGCTGCAGGAGTTCGTGTACACCGACGAAGCAGAGCCCTCGTGGTACACACCCAAGATCACGGTGCGCGACGGCCGGATGACCATTCCCGCCACTCCTGGGATGGGCATCGCCTACGACGAGGGCATCTGGGCTCGGGCGGAAAGGGTGCTGTAGAGCGGATATTAAATGCCGTAGCCAGTCGGGCGTGGACGAGCCACGCCCCTACACGGATCGCGCCCGGCTTACCTGCATTTTGTAGGGGCGCGCCTCGTGCGCGCCCCAGCCGATCGCGCCTGGCGCGATCGGCCTTACTCGCTGCGCGCCGCGATGTCGCGATACACGGCGCGGGCGGCGTCGAGTTGCGACTGCACGCGGACCTTGATGGCGTCCGTGGGCAGCCGATCCCGTTCCCGGAGCTTGGCCTCAAGTTGATCGATCCATTGGAGAAATGCCTGCGCATCGCGGCGCGAACCGGCGGGCTGGCCAGCCACCTCGACATAGATGGCGCCGGTGTGGGCCTGCGCACTCATGCCGGCGTTGTAGCCACGGAAACTCAGCCAGCCGCTGCGCGGGAGCCGGATTTTCTGATCGAGCGTGGCGGTGCGGCGATCCGCGGAGAGGGTTGCGGTTGCGATCACGTCGCCGTTGAAAACTACCTCCGCCCGCTCGAGCGGCCAAAGCCAGGTGGCGCGGGCTTCCACCGCAACCTCGGCCGGCGCGCCGAGTCGAATCGTGTCACCGGGACGCAGCCCGCCCGCGTTGAATTCCAGCATCGGCCCGTTGGTCACGAAGGTGCGGCCGGCGCGCACGCCCGCGGCCCACGCCTCGTACGAGAAGGGCCCGTCGATCTGCACATAGACGCGGCCGTTGCCTGGCAGTCCACCGCGCACCTTGTTGAGAAACACGTCGGTGCCGGCGGACGCACTGAGCCGGAAGCCGCAATTCAGCAGGGCATACCAAAGGGTCACGGACTCGAAGCGATTGATGTCGAGGGCGTCGACTCGCCCGAGCGCCACATCGACGGGCAGGGCCTTCGCGGTGTAGGCAGTGAGGAACGCGCCGTCCATCGGGCCGGGATGCGTGTAGATGACGACGCCGTTCTGCAGGTGAACGTGATCCGCGATGTCCACGTTGGTGGGAAAGTCCCACGGGTTGGTGGTGTTGGGGAATCCGGTGAAGATCGGCTCCACGAGGGTCTTCAAATTGAGGAACGTCAGGTGTCCCCAGAGGGAGGAACGGAATTCCTCGCTCCAGTAGAGGATCGTCGAGGGCCC
The DNA here is from genome assembly GCA_903848965.1 of uncultured Opitutia bacterium. Classification (GTDB taxonomy): domain Bacteria; phylum Verrucomicrobiota; class Verrucomicrobiia; order Opitutales; family Opitutaceae; genus ER46. Next base: position 6,897 of record CAINHV010000212.1, read on the forward strand.
GGAAGCCGGGTCCGGGGCGCCGCGGAAGAACTCCCGATCGAAGACGCCGTCGCCATGGGAGTTGGCGATCACGAGATTCGCGACGTTCAGGCCTTCGCCCTCGATCTGCTGTCGGACAACGTCGGGCGTGCAGTACCATTCGCCGTAGCCGTAGTTCGCATGGATGTGGCTCTCGCCGCTCCAGAACGAACGGGCGGTCGGATCGGTCCAATGATCGAGTTCCACGCGGGCGCGGACATCGCCACTCGCCGGCACATCGACTGCGATCCACGGTTCATCGTACTCCGGACCCCGAAACGCGCGCACGAGGTACTTCCCCGCAGGCAGGGTCAGCGTCGTGTCGCGGTCGCTGTAGAAGTGTTCGACGTTGCCCGCGATTCGATGGAGCGCCCCGAGCGGGGCGAAGTTCTTGCCGCCGTCCTGGGTGACAGAGAGCCGGGCAACGAGCGGACGGCCCGATCCTTTTTCGGCCACGTCGACGCGCAGGATTCCCGTCGGCGTGCCGTAGTCGAGCCGGGTGGGCACGGCGCGGGTTTCGTCGCCGGTCTGCAGATCGCGCACGACGAGGGCCGTGGCGTTCTCGCGATTGTCGGTGTAGACGAGCCAGCGGCCATCGCGTGACACCGAGGGGTTGTCCTCGTCGGCCTGTCCGGAGGTCAGCTTTCGTGCCTGGGCGGGATCGCCGGATGCGACCGACCAGAGATCGTAGTGGGCGCCGCCGACATCGCTGGAATAAATGATCCGGTCCGGGCTGCACCACAGGCGAACGATCCGTGATGTGGCGCGCAGCAGCTTCGTGGGTGTCCCGCCACCGGCCGGAATGACCCAGAGGTCCATCTGCGGGCCGAACGCGCCCCATTGTTCGCCCTCGACATCGAGATCCGTGGCATAGGCGATTTGGGCGCCGTCGGCGGTCAGGGCATAGCAGCCCACCGGCGTCGAAGGGTAGGCGAGGGGCTGGACCCGGCCGGTGGCGATTTCGACGGAGCCAAAGATCACCCGCCGCGGATTGGCCGAGCGGAAGCCGAGCAACAGATGCCGGCCGTCGCGGGCGAAAAACACCTTGCCGGTCGCTAGAACCTGCGGGACGGCCTGCACCAAGCGGCCGGTCTCCGCGTCGATGATGCGCACCTCGCCGGTCGTGTTGCAGACGTAGGCGAGCTGTCGGCCGTCGGGCGACCAAGAGGGGTTGTCGTCGAACCCGGGCCCCGTCGTCAGGCGCCGCATGACCCCACCTGCCCGGGGCATCCGCCAGATGGCGCCCTGAAAGGAGAACGCGATGGACTCCCCGTCCGGCGAGATTTCCGGGGTCAAGGCTCCGAACGCCCGTCGGGCGCGGGCGGCCGCCTCAGAGCCCGCTGCCGGGGGAAGCGACGGCTGAGTGGCGGCAAAGGCCAAGCCGAGGACCGCGACGCCGATGAGCCCGAGAAAGACGGCCGGGCGCGACCTGGGGATTGGGGCCATGACGCGATGATTTGCCGGCGGCGGCGGCTTGGCAATCGCCGGAGCCAGCGGATGGCTGCAATAGGGACAGGGCTCCAATAGGGACAGGTTAGTTACGTCGTGCCCAAGCTGGCTCCCGCGAACCGCGAAGGGCGCGAAGAGAATGGGGGATGGTTAAAGGGACAGGTTACTTTGGTCCAATAGGGACAGGTTAGTCGTGTTGAGGCCTGTTATAGGGACAGGCTAATTACGTTGGGCGAGGGTTCTGCCGGGGGCACGTTGCCGGGGCACGGGTCTCCCAAACCGTGAGGTTCGTGACGAGCGCCAAACGCAGATTCATGGGTCTGGAGACCCATGCCACTTTCAGGCGCCCTCATTTGCGGCATGAACCCTGCAACACTGCGGGTTATGATGAATGGAGCTGGTCGACCTGGAGCAGATGGCGCCGGGTCCCGGGCTTCGGGCGGAATCAAGCAATGCTTTCGCCCGCTTGCTGGGCTGCTTCTAAGGTGAAACGTTTTGGCGCGGGGGTGAAAAGCGACTTGCGCGCCCGGACACCGCACCCAACTCTGCGAGGGTTTTTCGTTTCAATCACCTGCCTGAACCATGGTCACCGCCAGCACCGAACTCGGCTATAACAGCAAGGTAGAGGGCGATGTCGTGGTCACGCGGGCCGATGCGGTCATCAACTGGATTCGGACCAATTCCATGTGGCCGATGCCCATGGGTCTGGCCTGTTGTGCCATCGAGTTGATGGCGGTCGGCGGAGCCCGGTTCGACATCGCGCGTTTTGGCGCGGAAGTGATGCGTTTTTCGCCCCGGCAGGCCGATTGCATGATCGTCGCCGGCACCGTGACCTACAAGATGGCGGCCCATCTGCGCCGCGTCTATGACCAGATGTGCGCGCCGAAGTGGGTCATTGCCATGGGCGCCTGCGCCAGCACCGGCGGCATGTATCGCAGTTATGCCACGCTCCAGGGCGTGGATCGAATTGTGCCGGTGGACGTGTATGTCAGCGGCTGCCCTCCGCGGCCGGAAGCCTTGCTCGATGCCCTCATGAAATTGCAGGCGAAGGTAAAACGGGAGCCGGCAACCCAGCGGTTGTTCTCCGACGACGCTCCGCCGCGCGCGGACCTGCACTGAGCCCCGCGGGGGCAAACTCGGCCATGGCGTCCGGCAACGATCAATCCAATGCGGCGGCGGTAACGTCCGCGCCCGAGGCGGGCAACCTGCTCGGCTTCCTGCGGAACAAGGGCGTGGCCGCGACTGAGCGGCCCTCCTCGGACCACCCGGCTTTCAACGTCCCGGCCGGCGAAGTCGTCGCGACCCTGCAGCACCTGCGGGACGAACAGGCGTTCGATCTTCTGATGGACGTCACGGCCATCGATTGGGCTGAAGGAGCCTCGCCGCGGTTCACCGTGGTGTATCACCTGCTTTCGACGACGCGCTCCGCTTACGTCCGCATCGCGGTGAACTGTGCCAGCGACACCGCGCCGAGCGCCCCGAGCGTCGTCAGCGTCTGGCCCGGTGCCAACTGGCACGAGCGCGAGTGTTTCGATTTGATGGGGATCAAGTTCGAAGGTCATCCCGACCTCCGCCGGATCCTGATGTGGGACGAGTATCCCTATCATCCCTTGCGGAAGGATTTCCCGCTCGCCGGGATCGAAACCGCGCTGCCGGATGCCGATGTCACCGCCGAAACCGGCACGCGGGTGCTCGCCGCCCCGATGGCCGGCGGCCCGTTTGTCGCGACCTCGGGCGAAATCAATCTCACCGAAGCTGAACCGCGGGCCAAGGACGAGAGCTGGGCGGACCGTCGGCCGCGTCCCGACCAAGAAGGCCTCAAACAGGTCCGGGAATGAGCCGCGCACTCTGATGGCCACCGAATTCACTTTTCCCGACAGCGCGGCGAAGGCGGCGAAGCTTCCGGCGGGCCTGCCCGAGGGCACGGAGTTCCAGACCGAGAAGATGTCGCTGTCCATGGGGCCGTCGCATCCATCCACGCACGGCGTGCTCCGGCTGCAGATGGAGCTCGACGGCGAGATCCTGACGAAGTGCGACCCGGTGCTGGGCTACCTGCACCGCGGCGACGAGAAGATCGCCGAGAACATGACTTACAACCAGTTCGTGCCGTACACGGACCGGTTGGATTACCTCGCCCCGCTGGCAAACAACATGGCCTACGCCATCGCGGTCGAGCGGCTGGCGAAGCTCGAGGTGCCGGCGCGCTGCCAGGCGATTCGCGTGCTCACGGCCGAGATGGCGCGCATTTCCGCGCACCTGATGGGCCTCGGCGCCTTCGGCCTCGATGTCGGCGCGTGGTCCGTGCTGCTCTACTCGCTCCACGAGCGCGAGAAGCTCTACAAGCTGTTCGAGGAACTCACCGGCGCGCGCTTCACCACGAGTTACACGCGGATTGGCGGCGTCACCCGGGACGTGCCGGAAGGCTGGCTCGGCCGCGTGAATGCGTTTTGCGATCAGTTCCTGCCGATCCTCGAGGAGACGCTGACGCTGCTGACGCGAAACAAGATCTTCATGGATCGCACCGTTGGCGTGGGTGTGATCTCGAAGGCGGATGCGCTGGCCTACGGCTTGACGGGTCCGAATCTCCGCGGCTCGGGCGTCCCGCTCGATTTGCGCAAGGACCGGCCGTATTCGGGCTACGAGCAGTACGAATTCGACGTGCCGGTGGGCAGCAAGGGCGATTGCTACGACCGCTATCTCGTGCGCGGCGAGGAGATGCGCCAGTCAGTGCGGATCATCAAGCAGGTGATCGCAAAGTTCCCTGATGGCCCGTGGTACGCGACGGACGCGAAGCGGATTTTTGCGCCACCGAAGGATCGGATCCTCACCTCGATGGAGGAGTTGATCCAGAACTTCATGATCGTGACCGAGGGGCCGCAGATGCCGCCGGGCGAAGTCTATTTCGAGGCGGAGAATCCCAAAGGCATCCTCGGCTTCTATGTCGTGAGCAAGGGCGGCGGCGTGCCGTGGCGGCTTAAGATTCGATCCCCCTCGTTCTGCAATCTCTCGATCCTCCCGAAGATTTGCGTGGGCTGCCTGATTTCCGACGTCGTCTCGATCCTGGGCTCCCTCGATTTCGTCATGGGAGAGTGCGATCGGTGAGAGTGTGAACCACCGAGACCCCGAGACCCCAAGCGCGATCATGAACTCACGAGCATCCAACCGGCATTTTCTCTGTGCCTCTTTGTCTCTGTGGTGCAAGCGATGAACCTGAAGCCCGAAACCTTCCGCCAGATCGACGCCGTCATCCTGCATTACCCGGTGAAACGGAGTGCGGTGCTGCCGTTGCTGCACCTGATCCAGGAGGATGCCGGCTACATCTCGCAGGAGGCGATCGAGTGGGTTGCAACGAAACTCGAGCTCCAGCCGATCAACGTGTACGAGGTCGTCACCTTCTACCCGATGTTCCGGCAGAAGCCGATCGGCCGCCGGCACGTCAAGGTCTGCCGCACGCTGTCGTGTGCGCTGCTGGGCGGCTACAAGACCTGCGAGACCTTCGAGAAGGAATTCAAGACCCACCGCGGTGAGATCTCGCCCGATGGCGAGGTGACGATCGAGTTCGTCGAATGCCTCGCGAGCTGCGGCACCGCGCCGGTGGTGATGATCGACGACGATCTGCACGAAAAGGTGGACGTCGCGAAGGCGAAGGCGCTGAGCGATCAAATCAAGGCCGACGCGGCCAAGCGCCGCTGAGGAACTCGAAACTCGAGAATCCAAAATCGAAAATTCGAATGCCTGCACCCGC
>CAINHV010000213.1 GCA_903848965.1 uncultured Opitutia bacterium
CGATAAATCGTGCGGCGCTCCGGCTTCGGCACCACCCGGCTCTTCGAACTTTTTCGGCAACACTTTCACGTCACGCCTGCCGATGCCTTGATCGCCGCGCGGCTCACGGCGGCGAAGGCCCTTCTCACGCAGGAGCCCACCTCGTCCGCGCCCGATCGCGCACCGTCGATCCTCGAGGTGGGTCAACGGGCGGGCTTCGAATCGGCTTCCGCCTTCCACCAGCACTTCCGTCGCGTCACCGGGCTCACCCCGAATGCCTATCGCGATCTGACGCCCTCGCGGTCGTTCACCGTCGCACTCCCCGAGGGGTATTCCCTCCCGTACCTCCGCCGGGCCCTGACGCGCGATGTCCACAGCGTCACGGAGCGTTCGGACGGCGACCGCTATCGCGCCGTCGTTCAACTCCGAGCCGGTCCGGCCCTGCTCGAGTTGCAACTGTCCTCGACGGCCGTCGCGGTCGAGGTCAACGGCTCCGCGATCGAGGCGCACGGAATCGTGGCGGGACTGCTCGGACTGGAACAAGACGCCGGGGCCTTCGCCCGGCTGGCGGCGAAACTCGGCCTGCCGCGACTGATCGCCGGGCGCCCCGAGTTGCGGATCAGCCAGACGCCGACCGTCTTCGAAGGGCTCGTCTGGGCCATCATTGGGCAGCAGATCAACTTCGTCTTCGCCTGCCAGTTGAAGCGCCGGTTAATCCTGCGGATCGGCCGCGAATTCGGCGACGGCCTCCATGCCCCGCCGCTTCCCGCCGAGGTCGCCGCACTGGAGCCAGCCGATTTGATCGCCCTGAAGTTCTCGCGGTCGAAGGCCGACTACCTGATCTCCACCGCGCGGATGATCGTCGAGGGCAGTCTCGATCTCGAAGCGCTTCGCCACGGATCGGCCACCCGCGCCGCGCGGACGCTGCTCGCCGTGCGCGGATTGGGGCCCTGGTCGGTGAACTATCTCATGATGCGCGCACTGGGCTTTCCCGACTGCGTGCCACTCGGGGACACCGGCGTGACCAGCGGACTCCAGGCGCTGCTTCATCTCGACGAGCGGCCGGATGTGGAGGCCACGCGGCGTTTAATGGCGATGTTCTCGCCGTATCGCAGCCTGGCGACCGCCCACCTCTGGCAATTCAATCAACCCGTTCCGGCATGACCTCGTACTTCGACACCTTTCAAACCTCCTTCGGCCGCTTCAGCGTGGCGGTCAACGCCGCCGGAGCCGTGGTGGCCACGGCGTTCGGCGGCCGCCAGGCCCTCGCGACCCGGTTGGGCGAAGGCGAACTTGTGCGGGACGAGGCGCGGACCCACGCCTCGCGCCAGCAGATTCTCGCCTACTCCGCCGGCCAACGCTCGCTTTTCACTCTTCCGCTCGCCGTGCGCGGCACCGCCTTTCAACAACGAGTCTGGCGCGCCCTGCTAGACATTCCGCCCGGCACCACGTGCAGCTACGGCGAACTCGCCCGCCAGATCGGCCGACCGACGGCCGCGCGGGCGGTAGGCCGTGCCAACGCTACCAACCCGATTTGCCTGATCGTGCCCTGCCATCGCGTGATCGGGGCGGACGGGTCGCTGACAGGTTTTGCCTTTGGGGAGAAGATCAAGCGCCGGCTGCTCGCCCACGAACGCCGCCTCGTCGCCGAATCCGCGGTCGCCTGAGGGCGCAGCCGTCCCGCCGCTTCAACGACGGGCCGGCCCATTCGGCGCCGGCCCTCCATCAGCTGCCTGATCCCGGCTCAGACCGGGCGAAGCGTCCTCGCCTGCCGCAAAGCCACGACGAACGCCTTCAACTTACCCTCGTCCTTCACGCCGGGGGCGCTTTCCACCCCGCTGTTGACATCCACGAAGCGCGTTCCGCTCTCACGCAGCGCGTCGCCGATATTCCCGGCGTTCAAGCCGCCGGCCAGGATCCAGAAATTCCCACGATGCGCCGCCTGGTAGCGCGCGAATGCCTGCCAGTCACCCGTGCGCCCCGAGCCGCCGAAGCCTTCGGCATGAAACGTGTCGAGGAGGATGAACTTCGCGAGTGCCAGCGCGGCCGGTGAAACCTTCGCCCCCGGCGGCAGCTTCGGCGCCAGCCAGAGATGTTTTTCCCCCACCACGCGCGACCAGGCGATCAAGTCCGCCTCGGCTGTTTCGGGCCGATGATGAATCTGGAAGTAATCGAAGCCGGCGTCTCGCAGCGCGGTGAGGTCGGGCACGGACGGCTCAACCGTCACCGCCACTTTCCGCCGGTCGGGCAGCCGCGGTGCCATCGCCTGAAACTGCGCCAGTGAAATGCCGCGCGGCGACTGGGGGTGGAAAATGAATCCGAGGTAGTCCGCTCCGCAGCGATCGGCGAACTCCGCATCCACCAGCGAAGTCAGACCGCAGACCTTGAGTCGCACGCCGTCGATCATGAGCGGAAGGCGCCGCATTCGGCGGACGACAGCGAAGATGTTACCCGGGGTGACACGCCGCAAAATCTACCCACCGCGAATCGATTGCCCAGCCGAGAATCGATCCACCCGCTCTGCATTCGCCGGGGCACAGTTGGATTGGGCGGTCGCCGCCAAATCCTAGAATGAATTGATCCCCGCGATCACGTGGTCCACCTGCGCGTCCGTCAGCTCAGGGAAGATCGGCAGGCTCACACAGGTCGCCGCGGCCTTCTCTGCCACGGGGAAAGATCCGGGACCGTAGCCGAGCACCGCGTAACATTTCTGGAGGTGGAGGGGCACGGGATAGATCAGATCGGTGCCGACCTCGTGCTTCGTCAGATGCTCGCGCAGGGCGTCGCGCTGCGGATGCCGAATCGTGAACTGGTGGAAGACCGACTGCCCGTAGCCGGGTTGATCCGGCAGGCGAGCCTCGGCGAGTTTAATCCCGGCCAGATAACGGCCCGCGATGGCACGGCGCCGCGCGGTCCACGCCGCCAGATGCGGCAGCTTCACATTCAAGAGCGCGCCCTGAAAGCCATCCATCCGGAAGTTTCCACCGACGATGTCGTGATAGTAACGACGATCCGATCCGTGCACCCGGATGTGACGCGCCCGGGTGTGGATGGCCTCGTCTTGGGCCACGAAGGCGCCGCCTTCGCCGCAGCCCCCTAGATTCTTCGTCGGATAGAAACTGAACGTCGCCGCATCGCCGAAGAGACCGACCGGCGTGCCCTGGTAACGGGCGCCCACCGCCTGCGCGCAGTCCTCAATCACGAATAATTTGTGCTGACGCGCGATGGCCATGATCTCGTCCATCCGCGCCGGCTGGCCGAAGAGATGCACGACGATGATGCCCTTGGTCTTCGGTGTGATCGCGACCGCGAGTTTCGCCGGATCAAGATTGAAGGTCCCTGCCTCGACGTCGGCGAACACGGGCGTCGCCCCGACGTAATCGAGGCCCCAGACGGTCGAGATGAACGTGAAGGACGGCGCGATCACTTCATCGCCCGGCCCGAAGCCGGCGATCATGCAGGCGACGTGGAGCGGCGACGTGCCGCTGTTCATGCCCAGAACCCGCGGATACCCGAGCGTGCTCGCAAAATTGTGCTCGAAGTCCTCGACGTCCTTGCCGAGGCAGAAGCGCGTCGCGTCGTACGTGGCGGTCAGCGCCGCCAGCGCCGGTTCGCGCAACGCGCGATGCTGCAGGCTGAGATCGAGGAAAGGGACCTTCATGCGTTGCGAATTACGCGGGGGATTGCGGGACGCTTCAAAAGAAATCCGCCGCGGCCCGGCCGAACGCGCCACGGAGAGACGGAAGGGTGCAGTCGCAGGTGTTTCAACGGCGAGCAGACCGAAGCCGATTGGGGCAGGGCTGCCGCTCGTCGGCCGGCCCCAAATTCATAAGGCAAAACAGGCCCGTCGCGAGCGACGACCCTGCAGGCAACCCGACGTTCGCGTCTTCACTCCCGCGCCAGCTTCTTCACCAAGGCCTCGACCAGGGCGTCCAGACCCGGCGTCTTCGCCTCGAAATCGATCGGCATGCCGAGCTTCTTCATCGTGTCGCTCGTTTGCGGCCCGATGCTGCCGGCCAGCGGCCGCTTCGCGTCTTTCGCCAGCTTCAGCGCGCCGGCTTGATCCACGAACGACTGCACGGCCGAGGAACTCGCGAAGAGGATCGCGTCCGCCCCGTGCGCCCGAAAGTCCGCCGCGGACGGTTCCGCCTGCAGGTCGGTCTTCTCCGTCTGGTAAACCTGCACCCGATCCACAATCGCGCGCGCCGCCTCCAACTGCTTTGTCAACGTGTCGCGATTGAGGTTGCCCGTGACCACGAGGACCTTGGCGCTATCGAGGCTCCCCGTCGCCGTCAGCACCGCCGCCAACGCCTCGGCCGTGGCGACCTCGGGCTGACACTCGATGCGCAAGTGCTGAGCGGCGATTTCCCGGGCCGTCGCCTCTCCGACGCTGGCCAAGCGGATCAACCCGAGCGCGCGGATGTCGTCAAAGCGCCGGTGGAATTCATCGAAGAAAAACCGGACCCCGTTCGCGCTGGTGAAGACGATCCAGTCGTAGCCGCCCAGTTCCGCCAGCGCGTCGGCCAGTATTTCCCGATCGATCGCCTTGCCCACGTGAATGAGAGGCAACTCGATCACCTCGGCGCCGTGAGCCGCCAGCTTCGCGGCCAGTTCCGAGGCCTGCTCGCGCGCCCGTGTCACGGCAATGCGCCGGCCCGTCAGCGGTAATTTGGACGGCTTCGTCATCGGCGTTCTCTTTAGGACAGGAGTCCCACGTCGCGGAGCACGCG
>CAINHV010000214.1 GCA_903848965.1 uncultured Opitutia bacterium
CCATCCTGTCCCCGGATTGGAGCGTTTCGGACTCAAACCTTTTGGACAGGATTGAGCAGGATTGACCGGACTGAAACCGACCCCGGCCTGGCCCTTCCCGATCTTCCCGGCCTTCCTGTTCCCAAGGATTGGGCGTCGCACAACCGGCCTCGACGGAGCTCGGCCCTCCAACGCCACCCCGTCGTCCACCCTTGCGACGTTGCGGCCGGCTTGCACTGTCGCGCGATGCTCGGCCGCCTGTTGCTCCTCAGCGCCCTCGTGGCCGGCCTGACGGCGTCGGGGGCCGGAGTGGAGCCGCGCTTCGATCGGGTGACGGTCGCGCCCGCGAAGACATCGATCTATGTCGGGACCGTGAGCCTGACGATGCCGGCCTTCATTCGGAAGGACGGCGGATATGAATCCACGTACCAAGCGAAGGTCTTCCCGTATTTCTTCTCGAATGAAGACGGCCGGCTGCGGATCGACATCAGCGACGCCCAGCTCACGGATCTCGCGCAGGGCCGGCGAATCCAGTTTCAGGGCCGCGCCGTGCGGGACGACGGCGTCGCACGGCGCCTCGAGGGCTCTGCGCTTCCGGCCGACGCCGCGAGCGGCGCCCTCACCGTGCGCGTCGTCATCTCGAAGCGCATTCAACTCATCTTCCACACCACCTACCGCTTCGAACCTTCGCCGCGCGGCTGACCGGCGGATTCGGGGCGCTTTCGGTGGAGGGGTTGAAATGGCGCGGTGGAGGTGACTCGAACACCCGACCGGCGGTTTAGAAAACCGCTGCTCTATCCAGCTGAGCTACCACCGCAACCGGCGGCGAATATGCCGGTGTTCCCGCTTGGCCGTCAATCGTCACTCTTGGGTTCTCGGCTCGCGCCGAGAACCGATGGACGATGCCCGGGGCCGAATCCCGCGCCGGGACTCGGGCCCCTCGCGCGCAATATCGCTGGCCTGCGGTGGACGATGCGTGTTCGGTCAGGGCCCGTGACTGCACCGCCCGCGCCGACCCTTTGCCCGTCTCCGCCGGCCGGGAAGGCCACGCGGCGCTGGGGCCTCGTGGTCCTCGCCGCCCTGCCCTTCCAGTTGCCGCTGGTGCAGCACCTGCTCACCGGGCGGACGGCCACCGGATTCCTGCTCTACGATGCGCCTTACTACATGGCGAACGCACGCGCCATTTTCGAGCGTGGCAACGGCCTCGCCTACCCCAATCCGTTCGATCCCGATCCGAGCTCGCCCGTCATTTATTTTCACTGGCTGCTCTGGCTGCTCGGCGCCGGCGTGAAATTCCTCCACCTCGATCCCGGCGCGCTGTTTGCCGGCGTTGGCGTGGCCGCGTCGATCGTCTGCTGCGCCCTCACGCTTCGTCTCGTCGAACTGGTTTTACCGGATTCGCGCGGCCGCAGCGTCTGGTTCCTGCTGACGATGTGGGGCGGCGGCGCGCTGGTTCTGACCGCAGGTCTGCTGAACCTGGCGCAGGGCCAGCCGGTCTGGGATGATCTCTTTCGCTTCGATGTGGGCAACGGTTGGTGGTTCTCGAACTGGGGGCTGAATCTCATTCTCCCGACCGAGGCGGTGTACCACTGCCTCGTGGCCGGCGCCTGGATCGGTGTGCTGCAGAAACGATGGCCCCTCGCCCTGGGCGCGGTCGCCGCCCTCGCGGCCACGCATCCGTTTTCCGGCGCGCAGCATCTCCTGATCCTCGGAACCTGGCTGGGCCTCGAGGCACTGCGCGAGCGAACTCCGGCGGCCTGGTGGCGCGTCGCGATCGTCGGCGGGTTGGGCGCGATCTTCGGTGCCTACTACTTCGGATTCCTCAGCCAGATCCCCGCCCATCGCGCGCTGGTCGCGGTGTGGTCCAATGCGCACGAGGTCCAGCTCGTCAGCATTCTGCTGGCCGTCGGCCCCTGGGCCGCCCTCGCCGCCTGGCGGTTCCGCCGCGAGCGGTGGCGTGCGGGCGGCACCGAGGCCTTCCTCGTCACCGCGTTCGCCGTGACTCTCCTGCTCCTGCAGCACGACTGGCTCCTCCCATCGCGGCAGCCCGCCCACTTCAGTCGCGGCTACCATTGGCTGCCCTTGTGGTTGCTCGCCCTGCCCCTCCTGCAGGCCTGGTTCACGCAACTCGCCGCCGCCCGCGGACGGCTCACCGCGGGTGTCGCCCTGGGACTGGCCGGCCCGCTCCTCGCCGCCGACAACCTCGCGTTCCTCGGTCGCGAACTCCACGACGGCGAACGCGATCG
>CAINHV010000215.1 GCA_903848965.1 uncultured Opitutia bacterium
AGGAACGGCTCGATGCCCATGTCCACCAGGCGCGTGATGGCGCCGGGCGCGTCATTGGTGTGCAGCGTGGAGAACACGAGATGCCCCGTCAGCGACGCGCGAATCGCGATCTCCGCGGTGTCCTTGTCGCGAATTTCACCGACCATGATCACATCCGGATCCTGGCGCAGCACATGCCGCAGCGCGTCGGCGAAGGTCAGCCCGATCTCCGGCCGCACCTGCATCTGGTTCACCCCGGGCACCTCGTACTCGATCGGATCCTCGATCGTGATGATCCGGAGATCGGTCGAGTTGATCTTGCGGAGAAAGGCGTTCAGCGAGGTCGATTTGCCCGAGCCGGTCGGACCGGTGACGAGGATGATGCCGTGCGGGTAGTCGAGGATGTTGGTGATCTGGGACTGCTCCTCGGCGCTCATGCCGAGGCGATCCATCGTGTAGGCCTCTTTCTTCTGGTTCAGCAGGCGCAGCGAGATCGACTCCGCGTAGATCGTCGGGACGGTCGAAACGCGGATGTCGAGGGTGACGCCGCCGGCCTTGAAGTTGATCCGTCCGTCCTGCGGCAGGCGCTTCTCCGAAATATTCATCCGCGCCATGATCTTGAGCCGGGAGATAATTGCGTCCTGGAAGCGGAGCAGGTTCTCCGGCACCGGGACGGGCACGAGCAAGCCGTCCACGCGGTAGCGGATGCGCAACTGGCCCTCCTGCGGCTCGAAGTGGATGTCCGTCGCCTGATCCTCGATCGCCTGCGAAATGACATCGGTCACGAACCGGACAACCGCGGCCTCCTCGTCGACGATCTCCTCGGATTCCTTCTGGGCCTCGGGGGCCACGTAGCCATCGTCGCCGTCCTCGAGCGAGCCCGAGCCCACGCCGAAATTCTCGATGATGAGCTGATGCACGCGCTCCGGCACGGCGAGATGCCACACGAGAGGGCGCGGCGTAAACGTCCGCAACCAGTCCGTCATCGTCTCGTCCGGCAGCCAGGCCGTGGCGAGGTGCAGATCCGGGAGATCGGAGGACGGAGGGCGGAGGGCGGAGGACGGAGCCCCGTTGACGATGCTCTGCTCCGCCGTCTGCCCTCCGTCCTCCGTCGTCCGGAATTGGATCGGGATGATCTGATACTCATGCACCAGCCGTGCCGGCAGCAGGCCGCGGGCCTCGGGGTCGGTCTCGAGATTACTGGCCGTGGTGAGTCCGGCGGCCGCGGCCAATTTCGCGAGCACCTCGCCCTCGGGCTGGGCAAGCGCCCGGGCGAGGACTTCGAGTCGCTTTTCGCGCGGCGTCTCAATGACGGCCTGGCGTTGCTCGTCGGTCAGTGTTCCCGCCAGAGCGGCCGGCAGGGTTTCCTGTTCAAGAAGGGTCATGGTCCTCGCGGATTTTCGATTTTGGATGAGGATGTCGCTTCGCTCGGTACCCGATTTTCGATTCCGGAACGGCGTTTCCGAACGAACGGTGTGCGCGAAGGGAGTTCGAATGTAGCCCGCTGCGTGAGCAGCGGGACGAACAGGATCGGCCACGCAGAGTCCCTGCCCTCACGGCTAGCGCGACGCAGTACTTGCGCTGTAGGGCCGGCGCTCGCCGCCGGGCCGGTTCGAGACGGATTTCCGATCGCGCTTCGGGCCCGGCGACTAGCGCCGGCCCTACACCTACGAAATCCGACCGGCATGCCCGCATGCGTGTCGAACTTACCGGCGTGCAGCGCCGTCCCCAATCGAGAATCGAAAATCCAAAATCGAAAATCCTCATCACGACTTGGGCAGAATCCGCTCGAGCACCGACGGGGCCGGAGGCTGGAACTTGGGATCCAGCTCCTGCTTGATCGCATCGCGCATCGGCATCTTCTCGATCTGCCGCATGGCCTCTTGGTTGTCGTGGGCCGAATCGTTCGTCAGCACAATCGGCCGGAGGAAAAAGATCAGCTCCTGCCGCTTCTTGTTCTTGGTCCGCGTCCCGAACAAATCGCCCAGGATTGGGATCGGTCCCAGCCGGCTGGTGCTCGACGTGGAGGCGTTCTTCTCGAAGCCGCCCAGCACCAGGATGTCGCCGGTCTTCGCGCTGACGTAGGACGTCGATTTGCGTTTGCCGATGATGTATTGGGTATTGCCGTCGACGGTCACGTTGCCCGTGACGTCGGACACGTCCTGCACGATGTCGAGCTGCACGGAGCCATCCTGGCCGATGAAGGGCGTCACAGTCAGGGTCGTGCCGATTTCCTGCTGCTGGACCTGCGACGACTGCGTCAGCCCGGTGGTGCCGCCGGGAATCGTGGTGCTGCCGACGACCACCGGGCGGGTTTCGCCGTAGAAGATATTTCCTGGCTTGCCGTGGCTGGTGACGATGGCGGGGCGGGAAACGATGCTGTTGTTGCCCGTGCGGGGCGTGGTGTTGATCGCAATTTCGGTCGCGAGGTCCCAGGGGCCGGTGAGGCCGGGACGGGTGACGACGCCGCTCGCCACGGCGACACCCGTGGCGGCACCCGAGAAGCCCACCAGCTTGTCGCCGTCGATCTTCAAGCCGAGCGCGCTGATGCCGGACTCGTGGTTGTTCTCGATCGTGACCTCCGCGATGACGACCTCGATGCGCACCTGCGCGAGGACGATGTCGAGCTTGGTGATCATTTCCTTGATCAACCGGATGTCATCGGCGGTCCCGGAGACGACCACCGAGTTGCTGCGGTCGTCGTTCACGACCGTCATGATGCTGCTGAATTCGTTCGAGGCGCCGCCGACGATGTTTTCGATGGCGGCGGTGGGGCCGGGGAGGGCGGCGGGCGGCGCGCCGGGAGCGGAGGGCTGGGTCTGGGCGCCGGGCTGGCCGGGGCGGACCGACTGTGGATTCTGCCGCTGGATGGCGGCGGTCTGCTGCGAGATGATCCGGCTGAGGACGTTGACGACATCCACGGCCTTGGCGTGGTTGAGGTAGATGACGTCGTTGCGCGTGTTGGGATCGGCGCGAATATCGAGCTTCGCGATGAGGTCATCGAAGAACCCGTATTGGCGGGGATCGGTGACGAGGATGATTTGGTTTGTGCGATCGTCGGCGCTGTAGGTGGTGGCCTGGCCGAGCTGTACCTGGAGCGTGCCGGTGAGGATGGTGCGGAGCTTTTGCACGACATCGCTGGCCTTGGCGCCGTTCTGGAGCTGGTAAAATTTCGGCCGCATCCCGGCGCCGACGGGCTTGTCGAGTTGCTGGAGGAGGAGTTCGACGCGCTGCAGGTTGCTGACGCTGTCGGTGATGAGCGCGGCGTTGGCATTGGGCAACTGGACCGGGCCGCCGTACGAAGGGTTGAGCATCCCCTGCAACAGGGCTACGACCTCACCGACGCGCAGGAACTCGAGTTGGAAGACCTTCGAGGCGGCGCGACCGCTTGGCGGCCGATCGAGCGTCGTGCCGGTGATGGTTTCCGGGGCCTCGACGCGGGTCTGGGTGAGGGGAACGATCTTCAGGAATTTATCGCCGAGCGGGACCACCCCGATGCCGTTCAGAGCGAGCACGGTCTCGATGGCGAGAATCGCCTCGGACTTGGGCACGGGCCGGCTGAACTGCAGGTTATAGGTCGCGGTGGGCAGCGCAGCCGGCCGAAGGGTGGCGACGCGACCGGTGTAGATTTCGAGGGCGCTGATGATCGTCTCGAGATCGGCGTCGGGCAGTTTGACCTGCACGAGTTCGTCGACTGCCGCCGCGGCAGCGAGGCCTGGCTGGGCCGGATTGGTGGGCAGCGGGGCCGGTGCTTGCGCGCGCAGGCTGCAGACGAAACCGGACACGAGAACCGCGAGCGACAAACGGGCGAAAAGCGAAGTCATGCAGGGATGGGCTGGGAAGGGAAGGCGGACCGCGCCGGGACGTGGATTACAAACGCAATGGGAACGGCTTCGCGAGGCGAAAACCGCCGCCAACCCGTGAGGGAAAGTGCGGCCAGAAAGGTGGGAATTCGCCGGGTCCCGGGGCTTTTTACCCTGCAAAAAGCCTGGGTGGGGTGGTGGCGCCAAGCTCCGGGGTTTGTAGTTCCGCCTTCAGGCGGAGCTCATCCAGCCGCGTCCCGCACCTCCGAAACCGACCCAGGCAGTTAAACCACTGAGATACGGAGGCTCGGTTGTAGGGCCGGCGCTCGCCGCCGGGCCGGTTCGAGACGGATTTTCGATCGCGCTTCGGGCCCGGCGACCAGCGCCGGCCCTACACCTATG
>CAINHV010000216.1 GCA_903848965.1 uncultured Opitutia bacterium
ATAGCCCTTGGCACACCCGTACGGAGAACGCGGCCAGCACGGCGTCTTCTCCGTCTGCGGCACCTCCTGCACCTTGCCGAACATCTCGGAGGACGACGCCTGGTAAAACCGGCACTTCTTCACCAGCCCGGCCTCGCGGATCGCTTCGAGGATGCGAATCGCGCCGAGCCCGTCGACGTCGCCCGTGTACTCCGGGATGTCGAACGACACGCGCACGTGCGACTGGGCGCCGAGGTTGTAGATCTCGTCCGGCTGCAGCGCGTAGAGCAGCTTCACCATCTGCACCGAGTCGGCGAGGTCGCCGTAATGGAGGAAGAGGCGGACGCCGTTGACGTGCGGATCCCGGTAAAGGTGATCGATGCGGCTCGTGTTGAACGTCGAGGCCCGGCGAATCACGCCGTGGACCTCATAGCCTTTGTCGAGCAGCAGCTCGGCGAGATAGGAACCGTCCTGGCCAGTGATGCCGGTGATGAGCGCTTTTTTCATGCCGAAGAACCACGCTAGGCGCGTGGTCCTGAGGCGAGCAAGCTCATGGATACGGGCCGGCGGCGATCGCCGGCCCTACCTCAATGGCCCGCCCTCACACCGCGGGCTTCGTCTCGACGGCACCCTTTTCGCTCAGGACCTCGAGCAGCACGACGGCCATCCGGTTGCACGGCGTCGGGATTCCATGCTTGCGGCCGAGGCGGACAATCGCGCCGTTGCGCGCATCGACCTCCATCGGGCGACCCGCGAGCCGATCGGCGTGCAGCGAATTCAGGCCGTCCGGCGGCTCCTTGCGGTAAATGTGAATGCACCGCTCCATCATCGCCTCGTCGAGCACGGCGCCTTCGGCCCGGCCGACGGCGATGCACTCGCGCATGATGTCACGGGCGACTTCGCACACGCGCTCGTCGTGAAAGATTCCGTTCGGCTGGAGCAGGAGCGGGGTCACGGCGCCAGCGGAGTTGAGGACCAGCTTTTCCCACAGCGCCGTCGTGATGTCCGGCGTCAGCACGATCTCGACGTCGGTCCCGGCAAACAGCGCGCCGAACCCGCGGCCGATCGCGTTGTCGGGGAACACGAGCCGGGCCGCGCGCCGCTGGAGCATGCGCGTGGGCTCGGGCCGCTCCGCCGGGCAGTAGACGAGCACGGGCGCAATCCGTTGGATCGGAAGATAGGGCGCGAAACGCTCCCGGTGCTCGACGCCGTTCTGCAGCACCGCGATCGGCGCGCCGCCCGACGTCAGCGGCTTCAACCAGAGCGCCGTGGCCTCGGCGTTGTAGGCCTTCGTCGCCACGAAGACCCAGTCGACCGCCGGCGCCTCCGCGGGCGACGTGATGATTTTGGGCCGCGCCACGATCGTGGTCTTCGGCGTTTCGACCGTGAATTCGGCGAGCGGCCGGCGGGAACAGACGATGACCTCGTGTTCGCCACTACGGCCGAGCCATGCCGCCATGATGCCGCCAATTGCGCCGGGACCAACCACTGCGATGCGTGCCATGACGCATCGTTTCGTCTTATCCCGCAGCGACGTCGAATGCAAAATGGCGGCGGTAGCAGGCAAAATTTCTTGTCGCCGCATCACGGTTCAACTGCTGGCCTCTTCGCCCGCCTTGTGAATACCCCTGCTCCTTCCCTCGCCGTAATCGATGGCACGCTGTGCCAGTTGGCCCGTGATGGTACGCGCCGCGCCGGCCACACGCCGCTGGCGACCGCGATCGTCGAGTTCCAGCGCGGGCCGATGTGCTACTTTGTTCGCGAGCATCCCCATGGGCTGCTGCCGGGCATCCCGAATCTCTACTGCCTCGACGGTGACTTCCGCCTGCAATGGCTCGCCGAGTGGCCCGCGACCGACGATCCGTGCGCGAGCATCGTGGGACTCGACAACGACACCTTGGTCGTCACGACGACGCGCGGAACGGTCGTCCGGATCGACGCCGCCTCCGGCCGGTTGATCGCGGTGGAGCCGACGCTCGCCGCGGTGGGCTGATTACAGGGTGGCATGGGTCTCCCGACCCATGAACGAGGGATCGAACTCCATTTCACGGGCCAGGAGACCCGTGCCACTGCCACTCGCTCACGCTCGCAGCCTGAAGGCGGCACTACCAACCACGGCTGAGCAGCCCCGAAGTCATGGGCGTGCACGGCGGGCTCGATCGTGGGCGTGCACGAGTCCACGCCCGCATGCCCCGGCATTTCCTTAACCCGCCTTAGCTGCGTGTCCGCTGCGGGCGGGTCTTGCCACCCGGAACCCGGGCAAAGGATCGCGCCGAAATCTTTGACCGCCGGCACCGGCCCCGCTTCCGTGCTGGCGGCTGCGCCTGTCGCACGCCGTCGATCGCTCCGTTCCTGTGTCCCATCCGCACGTCCCTCCGCCGCCCGCCCCCGCCCTGCCACCCTGGTGGAGCCGCGTCCTCGGCAGCTTTTCCCACACGCCGCGCACGCTGCGCCTCGTATGGGCGTCGTCGCCGGGCAGTGTCGTGGTCGTCGCGGTCCTCACGCTGATCGCGGCGGCGCTGCCCGTCGGGATCGCGTGGGTCGGCAAACTGATCGTGGATGCCGTCCTCGCCGCGCACGGCACCGGGGGTGATGCCCGCGCCGCCGCCCTCGACGACGTCCTGCGTTGGATCCTGATCGAACTCGGACTGGTCGCAGCCCTGGCGCTGGTCGAACGACTGCTGGGCCTGTTTCGCCAGTTGATCGGCTCCCGCCTCGCGATCGACATCAATGTCCGGATCATGGAAAAGGCGCTCTCGCTCGATCTCCGCCACTTCGAAGATCCGAAGTTCTACGACAAGCTGACGCGGGCACGGCGCGAGGCCTCGTCGCGGCCGCTCTCGCTGGTGCAGGAGAACTTCCAGATCGTGCGCAGTGCGTTGACGCTCGCGGGCTACGCCGTGCTGCTCGTGCGCTTCAGCCCGTGGGCCGTGGCCGGACTGCTGCTCGCGGCCATCCCGGCGTTCATCGCCGAGGCCCGTTTCTCCGGGACGGCTTTCCGGCTGCGCAACTGGCGCTCCCCGGAGGCGCGGCGCCTCAACTATCTCGAGTACGTCATCGGCAACGACGAGCACGCGAAGGAAGTAAAGCTGTTCGGCCTCGGCCCGGTCCTGCTCGGACGCTACCGCCAGCTCGCGGAGACATTCTTCCGTGAGGATCGCGGGCTGGCAGTGCGACGGGCGGGATGGACGTTTGGGCTTTCGCTGATCGCCACCGCCGCCTTCTACGGCTGCTATGTCGCCATCGCCCTCGCCGCGGCCACAGGGCGGCTGACGCTCGGCGACATGACGCTTTACCTCCTGGCGTTCCGGCAGGGCCAGGGGGCATTCCAGGCGATTCTCGGCGCCGTCGGCGGGATGTACGAGGACAACCTATACATGTCCAATTTGTTCGAATACCTCGGCATCCCGACGATCGCGACGCCTAGCCCGGCCCGGCCGCCGGGCCGCCGGGAGCAAGGGATCCGGTTCGAGGACGTGGGCTTTCGTTACCCAGATGCGACGGGCTGGGCGCTGCGACACGTGTCGATCTTCATCCCCGAGGGACAGAGCCTCGCGCTGGTCGGCGAAAATGGCGCCGGCAAGACCACCTTCATCAAG
>CAINHV010000217.1 GCA_903848965.1 uncultured Opitutia bacterium
CTGAATCCAGGAAGCCAGGAGTCGGACCAACCCTCTTCCAGGCCTTTCCGTTACCCGGTTCTAGTGCCACGTCTCCACTCGGTGAATTCAGTGCGCTCGGTGGTTAAACTCGGGGTTCTTTAAACCACCGAGGGCAGACATGCACGGTGGTCGGCCTTCGATCGCCATGCGCTTGGTTCGCGATCCAGCTATTAGCCACGGCGGGCGGCCCATTCCCTAAAATTTGTAATTAGAATAGTTCTAATTCTTACTTGCTCCTTAGAACTATTCTAATTGGTTCACCGCCCATCATGGACACCGAATCACGAACCGAAGCGCTCGCGCAGCGTCTGGCCGACAGCGGCCTCCGCTCCACCCCTCAGCGTGAAGTTGTTTATGATGTGCTGTTAAAGAAGAGGGACCACCCCACGGCCGACGAGGTTTTCGCCCGGGTGAAGCCCGAGTTACCCACCATTTCCCTGGCCACGGTCTATAACTGCCTGGAAACACTCGTCGCGTGCGATCTCGTCCGCGCCGTCAATATCGAGCGCGGGCCGACGCGTTATTGCCCAAATCTCCAGCCCCACGCGCACTTCCACGACGTCAAGACCGGCCGGACCCACGATATCGATCTGCCACCGGAAGTCCTGGAGCGAGTCCAAGCTGTCCTCCCGGCCGGCTACACCCCCGCTTCCGTGGAGATCACCTTCCGGGGTTCCGCCTGCGCGCCGCTCGATGCCACTGGCCAGGCCACAAAGTCCTGATCCAGACGCTCGCCTTCCCTTTCCCTCCATTTTTCCGACCACATGTCATCTCTCGAAATCAAGAACCTGCACGTCGCCATCGGCGATAAAGAGATCGTCAAGGGCTTCACGCTCACGATCAACAGCGGCGAAGTCCACGCCGTCATGGGCCCCAACGGCACCGGCAAGTCGACGCTGTCGAAGGCCATTGCCGGTCATCCGGACTACCGGATCACCAGCGGCGATGTCCTGATCGACGGCAAGTCGATCCTCGAACTCGAGGCCGATGAGCGGGCCCGCGCCGGCGTCTTCCTTGCGTTCCAGTATCCGAGCGAAATCACCGGCGTCTCAATCGCCAATTTCCTCCGTGCCGCCCTCCAAGCCCGTCTCGCCGAGGGCGAGGAACTCGATGCCAGCGCCTATTACAAGCGGCTGTACGAGAAGATGGATCGCCTGAAGATCGACCGGAAGTTCACCTCCCGCGCGGTCAACGAGGGTTTCTCCGGCGGCGAAAAGAAGCGGTGCGAGATCCTCCAGATGGCGATGCTCGAGCCGCACTTCGCGCTCATGGACGAGACCGACTCCGGCCTCGACATCGACGCGCTCCGCATCGTCGCCGAGGGCGTGAACGCCATGCGCGGCCCCAATCTCGGCGTGCTGCTCATCACCCACTACCAGCGGCTGCTCGACTACATCATTCCCGATTTCGTCCATGTCATGTATGACGGTCAGATCGTGAAGAGCGGCGACAAGAGCCTCGCCCTCGAACTCGAGGCGAAGGGCTACGACTGGGTAAAACGGGAATTCGCGGCCGCGAACTCCCGCTCGTGATTGGCCACGGCCGAACCAACCCAAGCCCAACATGAAAACTTTCAACGACTCGACCACTGCCACCGCCGCCGCGGACGAAGCCACGGCCACGTCGAACCCGGTCTCGGGGATCGATCAGTCCTCGGGCAATTTCAGCTACGCCATGGACTACGCGTTCGACGCCGGCACCGGCTTGAGCGAGAACACCGTCCGCTACATCAGCGAGGTCAAGAAGGAGGCTTCCTGGCTACTCGATTTCCGGCTCAGCGCGCTCAAGACCTTTCTCGCGAAGCCGATGCCGACGCATTGGGCGACGAAGGATCTCGAGAACATCCATTTCGACAAGATCCGGTATTACCTCTCGCAGGGCCTGAAGCCGAAGCGCACGTGGGACGAGGTCCCCGATGACATCAAGAAGACCTTCGAGCGCCTCGGCATCCCCGAGCAGGAGCGCAAGTTCCTCGCCGGCGTCGAGGCCCAGTTCGACTCCGAGGCCGCCTACTCGAACATCAAGGAAATCGTCTCGAAGCAGGGCGTCATCTTCGTCAATTCCACCGAGGGCCTGCGCGAACATCCCGAGATCTTCCGCAAATTCTTCGGCAAGGTCATTCCCACCGGCGACAACAAGTTCTCCGCGCTCAACAGCGCCGTGTTCTCCGGCGGTTCCTTCATCTACGTCCCGCCGGGCGTGAAGGTCACGCAGCCGCTGCAGGCCTATTTCCGGATCAACGCGGAAAACTTCGGCCAGTTCGAGCGCACGCTCATCATCGCCGACGAGGGTTCCGAGGTCACCTACATGGAGGGCTGCACCGCCCCGAAATTCTCCACCTCGACGCTCCACAGTGCTGTCGTCGAACTCGTCGCGCTCAAGGGCGCGAAGATCCAATACATCACCGTCCAGAACTGGTCCTCGAACGTGTTCAACCTCGTGACCAAACGCGGC
>CAINHV010000218.1 GCA_903848965.1 uncultured Opitutia bacterium
ATGCTGCAGGCCACCGCCTTGGTGGGGATCGTCGTCGGTGGCATCGTGTCCGACCGCGTGGGCCGGTCCGCGCCGCGGTACCGCGCCCTTGTCATGGCCATCTTCTATTTTGCCGCGGCCCCGCTGCTGTTGGTGTTCCTCGTCGAGCCGAGTTACCTGCTGCTCGGCCTCGGCATCGCGTTGTTCTCGCTGCTGCGCAGCATCGGACAGGCGAGTGAGAACCTGATCCTGTGCGACTTGCTGCCGGCGCGGATCCGGTCGACGGCCTTGGGGATCTTTCTTCTCTGCTGCAACCTGCCGGGGAGCTTTGCGATCATCGCCGCGGGCTGGATCAAGGGACAGGCGGGACTCAACGTCGCGTTCGCCTGGGTCTCCGTCTTGGTGCTGCTGGCGTCGTTCGCCGCGCTCGTGGCCTACTACTGGATGCCCGCCGATCAGTCCCGACTCGAAGCACGCCTCGCGGCCGCGAAAGCCGGGTAGGAATGTGGCACGGCGACGAGCGCCGCCTACCTCAAGGGTGCTCGTTGCTACTCCGAGACCGCCGCGCTCGCGCCGCTCAGAGTTTCTCGAGTTCGGCCCACGTCCAGGGCGTGGCGCGCGTCCCCTGGGCCCGAATCGCGGTGACGGCCTCGACGGTGACGGGAGCGGCTTCGTTACCCCACTCGTTGCGCACGTAGGAGAGTACATCGGCCGCTTCCTGATCGCTCAGCGCGGGTGCGGGCGGGGGCATGATGCTGTTGAAGGTGGTGCCATCGACGTCGACCGGACCTTGGAGTCCGTGCAGGACGATGCGGATGATCTTGCCCGGGTCGGGTGCGGTGACGATCGACACCCCGGCCAGGGGAGGGAACGCGCCGGGCAGCCCGAGTCCGTTGTATTGGTGGCAGACGATGCAGATGCGGAGGTAGACGGCCTCGCCGGCGACCGCATCACCGGGCGTGGCCGCAGCGGCTGGTGCCACCTTGGCCGGGGCCGCCTCGGTGTCGCTCGAGTGAGCGCAGCCGCTGGCGAACAAGACCGCCAGCAGGGCGATCGGGACAAAGGAGAGAGTCGGGCCGGGCGACAGGCGCGGTGGGGTGCGGAAAAACATGAGCCCGGGATGTCAACGCGGTGGGATTTCCGGTCAAATCCCAAATGTCTGGTGGCACAACTCACCGATGACCCTTGGCTCGGCTCTCACGCTTATCCGAGCGCAAGCGGAAGAAATCGTGAGCCAGTACGGCTTCTTGGATGAGCCAGGCTAGAATTTCTTTGCATCTCGTGTATGAAGCGAAAAAATAAATCCATGAAATTTATTCTGATTGGCTTGCTGTTCATTTCTACGCTCCAAGCAGCAGAGGAGAGGTTCATAAAGAAGATCAGATTTTCAAAAGATCTAACTGTCGTGGTGGCGGCAGGGGATCTTGAACCACTGTCGTTTGGTTCCTTTACCGTTCGTTTTTATCGAGCAGATGACCAAGCAGTGAGCCAAGAATTTGACGTAGATAATTTTGTTGCGGGCATAATTCTAGAGCGAGACGGCGTGATAGAAAAAGTCGAAATGATGGATCTTGATGGGGGTTCAAGTAAGGAACTTATAATATCTGTTCGATGC
>CAINHV010000219.1 GCA_903848965.1 uncultured Opitutia bacterium
CAGTGGGTGGAACCAGGACGCCGAAGCCGATGCATCGCCGACCCTATTGCCACGCGTACGAGATGCGGTTGGCATTTTCCATTATCTGCCTCGACCCAATTTTCTCTCCTCGGCCATGACTCATTCGTCTTCCGCCACTCGTCCGTCTCGCGGTCGCTGGCTGGCCTTGGCCGGCCTGATCGCGGCCGGGCTGGTGGTGGCGTGGTTCGTCCGACGCCCGCCCACAGCCGTCGTGGTGTCGCCGGAAATCCGCGAGGTCGTCGACCTGGTCGTGGTCAGCGGGCGGTTGCGGGCTGTTCGCGAAGCGGCGGTGGGCGGCGAACTGGGCGGCACGGTCGAGGAGGCGCTCGTTCGCGAAGGCGATCGCGTCACCGCCGGGCAGGAGCTCGCGCGGATCGGCATGCTCGATTACGATTCGCAACAGCAGCAGGCCCGGGCGGCCCGCGCCACGAGCGCGGCCGACGTCGAGGTGGCGGCCTTGGCCGCGGCGCAGGCCGGGCGCGATCTGGCGCGCGCGGAGGAACTGGCGAAGGATGGCATCACCACCACGGCGGATCTCGAGACAGCGCGCAGCCTCGCCGCCCGGTTGACGGCCCTGGCAACCGCCGCCCGCGCCCGGCTCGCCGAAAATGATGCTGCGCTGGCCGTGCTGGAACGGCAACTGGCCAAGCGGATCGTGCGGGCGCCGTTTGCCGGGATCGTGACGCGCCGCTCGGTGGAGCCGGGCCAGAGCGTCGTGCCCGGCACCGCCCTCTACCTGGTGGCCGAGATGTCGGCGGTCGAAATCTATGCCGAGACGGATGAGAACAACGTGCAGCGCCTGCGAGTCGGCCAGCCGGCTACGGTAATCGCGCCGGCGTTTCGCGATCAGACGTTCACCGCGCGGCTGGATCAAATCGGCCCGCGGGTGGATTGGGATCGCGGGGTGATTGGATTGCGACTCACGCCGGAAAAGCCCCCGGCGTTTCTGCTGCCCAACATGACGGTCGACGTAAACATCGAGGTCGGCCGCTATCCGCAGGCCCTCACGCTACCGGCGGCGGCCGTGTTGCGCGCGCGCGACGGGAACTTCGTGATGCTGGCCGACGGTGATCGCTTCACGCGGCGGGCCATCAAAGTCATTGGCGAGAACCCGGCCTACGTCGCCATCGAGGGCCTCACGGCCGGGGATCGGGTGGCGCGCGAGGCGACGAAGGTCACGGCGGACACCCGCCATCAGATGACGGCGGCGACGCCCTGACCTCGTGGCGATCCGGTCCTTTGCCCTTTCCGTCGCGGTGCGCCAGCTCGCGCACAATCGCGGGCAGACGCTGCTCTCGATCGGCGTGGTGGCGATGAGTGTCACGCTGATCATCTTTGTGTCGTCGCTCATCCGCGGCGTGCAGGTGCGGCTGGTGAACACGATCACGGACTCGATTCCCCACGTGCGGATCATGCCGCTGGAGCGCCAGCCGGAGGTCTTGTGGGATCGCTCCGATCCAAACGACCCGGTGGTGCGGGTCGGCACGGTGCCCAAGCTTGAGCAGCGCCTGCGCAAGATCGAGGGCTGGCAGCCCTGGCTCGAGCGGATCGGCGCGTTGCAGCCGAACGATCTCACGGCGCTGACTCCCTCGATCGAGGGCAGCGTCGTCATCGCCCGCGAGAGCAAGCGGCTCTCCGCGCGGCTCACGGGTGTGGAGCCGGAAGTCTATACCCGGATTATCGATCTCCAGCAGAA
>CAINHV010000220.1 GCA_903848965.1 uncultured Opitutia bacterium
GCCCAAGATTCGTGGGAGGGCCGAGCTCCGTCGAGGCCGGTTCTTTGAATGATCCAAAATCGGCTTCGGCGGAGCTCGGCCCTCCAGCCGGAGCCTCAGTTTGTCGTTCTGAGCTGGCGCCGATTCCTGCTTTCCTGGCTTCAGGCTCTTAAAGTTCAGAGGAAGAGGTCCCTGCCCTCACGGGCAAGGGCTACCCCAACCGATGGCAATCACCTGGTGACCAAAATTCCGACTGCATTGCAGTAGAGTTCTAACTCTGCATCGGGATGTTATCCCAGCGTTTCGCCGTTCCCACTGCAACGATCCGGCTAAGCGGGGGCGATTCAGGTGAACCGCGAAGAACGCGAACCGGCGCGAAGAAAAGAGCGCTCCGCCCGTTGCGAGCCGACCAGGTCCTGGGCGCGCACAACGAGGCGCGCCCCTGCAAAATGGGGCGCTCATTCGTGACGCCCTAGGAAATAAATCAGTGTAGCAGGGGCGTGCCTCGTCCACGCCCTCTGGCCGCGGGTACGGTTCAACTTCGTCGTGCCGTCCGGGAAACCGCGCGCGCCGGGAGTCGCTTGGTAGCGCTTTCCAGCCGGCCGACCCACGTGCCGCGAATCAGGGTCGTGTGCGGATTCACCGGCACGCCGCGAATCCCGAGGGCGATTTTCCGGGCGAGGGTCTCGGCGGCGACGGAGCCGATTTGCTGGGGATTGTCGAAATTGCCGGAGAAGGGGAAAGTTCCGTCCTCGACCGGCCGGGCGGAACAACTGATCACGGGCAGCTGGCTCGGGAACCGCGGGAGCTGTCGCAACTCGCGGGCGAAGTCATCGTGGGAGACGAGGAGAACGTCCGGCCGCTGCGCCCTGAGCCAGCGGTGAAAGGCGAGGGGCTCGAGTTGCTCGCAGCGATGGGCGAGGACGGGTTCCACGGCGCCGTAGATGCCGTGCCAGGCGAGCGCAGCCGCGGGATGATAGCCGCAGCGCTTGTCATGTTCCCGGTGCACCACGAGGCCCGGCCGGCGATAACCGGCCTCCTGCAGCCGCTCGATGAGGCCGAACACGTTTTGGAAATGGTCGACGACGACCTGATCAAACTTCGGGCTCGGGACGGAGAGGGTCGCGGAAATGACGGAGAATTCCCGCCAGTCGAGCAGGTCGTCGAGGGGTCTCAGATCCGCCATCGGCAGGAGCAGCAGTCCCTCCACCCCGCGGGCGTGCAGCATCCGCATCAGGCGATCACGCGGCATCTTTTCCGGTTCGACGTGGATCACGTGATGCGAAAAGCCCGCGGTCCGCGCACCCTCGATCGCTCCGGCGAGCAGCAGATCGCAGAATGTTTCGCGGGCGGTCGGAGGCCGGGTGGTGAGGAAGCAAACGCTCGCGCCGAGTTTGTGCTGATGCCCGATCCGCAGGTGGTGCATCAACTTCACGATCTGGGGATCGGGGGTGTATCCCAGCTGGCGGGCCAGGGCCTGGATCCGGGTCCGCGTTTCCAAGCCGATGCTCGGCTGGTTGCGCAACGCGAGCGAGACGGATTGCACGCTGACACCGGCCATTTCAGCCAAAGCACGCATGGTGACGCGCGCGGGGTTGCGCGCTGACCGGGGGTAATGGGCCATCGGTTTACGTTAAAGTTAAAGGTCCCTTGCGGGTCAAATCATCTCAGGCCGAAGGTCAGCGCGTTGCCCAGCTACCCGGTCGAAATGCCGGGGCAGCCAAAATCCCGTGCCTGACCCCAGCCGCGTCTGCCCCGTGCGGTAAATCCCTTCCCCTTCACTGCCTATGAAATCGATCAAATGTCTCGCTGCCGTCTCTCTGGTGCTCGGCTGCCAGTGGCCGGGGTTTGCCCAAGGCGTCGCCCCCGCGCAAGGCCGGGCGGTACCGGACGAGACCGTCATCATGTCTCCCTTCGTCGTTGATGTGA
>CAINHV010000221.1 GCA_903848965.1 uncultured Opitutia bacterium
ACACGTGTGACATCGATTTGCACGGCCCTCGAATCGCGTCTTTGCGACGCAGGCGATTGCCGCCCCACCGGTCGCGGCAACGACCACGACCCTCCCGGGCTGCGCTGGGACGGCCGCATCGTGGCGAATGCCGAAGCCGACGCAGCGCCGCCGGATCAGGGCCGCGAGGCCTTGCGTTTCTCGTAGGCCTCCGCCGTGGGTGAGCGGCTGACGCCGGGCATTTCCACCATGTCCATTCGCAGTGCGCGAGGATCGGCGATGATCTGCGCCTTCAGGCGATCGAGATCCGATAATTCCATCCACCAGGCGATGTTTCGGCCCGTCAGGCCAGCAGAGCGATCCGAGGCGAGCCAGAGGCAGACCTCGGCATTCTGCTCCGGAGTCGGCTCGCCGTCCTGCAAGCGCTGGCGAAACCGGGCAGCGAGCGCCGGATCCCGGTCATCCCACGTGGCCATTTCACGGACCATGTCAGTCGTGGCCCGGGCGTCGAACGCGTTCACCTCGATGCCGAACTCGGCCAACTGCCCGGCGAGCGTGGTCGTCATCCGCAGCAGGGCGGCTTTGGAAACGCGGTAGGGCAGGAGGTTGCCGCCGCCCCCGCGATTGGCCCCGGAGTTGACGTCGATCACCTTGCCCCGTCGAGCCGTCTTCATCAGCGGCACCACGGCGCGCGTCATCAAAAAGGGGCCGAGTACATTGATGCGCAGCGTGTCCATCCACTGGTCTACATCCTCTTCGCCGAGGATCTCGACCGGTCCAATCACGGCGGCGTTGTTGACTAGGATGTCGATGCGACTCCAGCGATCCGCCGCGGTCCCGGCGATCCGCTCGGCCACGTCGGATCGGCCGACATCTCCCGTGACGGCGATGGCTTCCCCGCCTTGCCGGGTGATGAGCTGCACCGTCTCGGCGATCGTGGCCGCGGTGCGGCCGTTCACGACGACGCGCGCTCCTTCCGCCGCGTAGCGCAGCGCCACGGCCTGGCCGATGCCGCGCCCGGCACCAGTGACGATCGCGACCCGGCCTTCGAGCTGGCGCATGGGCGACGGATCGGACGCGCCGCGATTACTTCGCCGGCTGACCGAAGACCTCGACCTCGCAGTAATGGTTCAACTCGTCGGACGTGTTGCCATTGCTGTAGAGGCGCACGTAGCGACCGGACGCGCCCTTGGCGTCGATCAAGCGACCTTGGAAGGTCTCGATGTAGGCCGGATCGGCGCCGACACCGAGCTTGGTCGAGTTGTTCTCGTCGTTATTATACACGGTCCGGACGTTCTGCTTGAACTCGGCATCGTCGGACACCTGCACGATGACGTCGTGATAGACGCGAGCCTGCGAATGGAAGTGCCAGAGGACGAGGACTGCGATCGAGGCGCGGGATCCGAGATCGATTTGGACCCACTGGAGGTTCGGCCCGAGTTCCACGAAGCTGCCGTCGATGCCGCTCTTGTCGCCATCCGTGAGGAACGACAGCTCCCCGATCACGGGCAGCGAGTCGCTGCTCGTGACGGTCTTGCCCTTGGACAGCAGCGTCGTGCCAGCCGGAACCATGAAGTCCGGCCGGCGGCCGGTGGGCGTCTTCTCGAGGTTCGGCAGCTGGATCGGTCGAGGCGTGCCGGAGAACAACGGCCGCGGCAGTTCAATCTTCAACGGCATTTTCTCGTCGGCGGCGAAAGCCGGACGGGTCAGGCCGGCGAGCGCCAGCAGGAGACAGCCAAGGCGAAACGTGTGAGGGCGAAAGGAGATGGACATTAGATCGATAAACGGGGGGATTCTGCCCGCGTCAGGCCACGAAGTCCGCCGGGGTGAACGTGAGCATCTTCCGCGCGGCCACGGCCTCGTTCACCTTGAGCACGGTGACGGCGGTGGCGAAGGCGGAATCGGCGGGGCAGGTGAGCGGTGTGTTGTTTCGGATCGCCGCGAAGAAATTCTCGAGGTGCGGCTGGTGAATCGCCTTGTCGAGCGTGACCGGAATGTCCCAGGCGGAAAGCTCCGCGGTTTCGCGGACATCGACGGTGGTGGATCGCGCGGGCCCGCCGAACTTCGGCCGCGGCTTTTCCCAGGGCTTCAACGCGGCGGGCGCGCCTTCGCCCGAGCCCGGGCGGGAAATCAGGGCACGGGTGACGAACGGCTCCCAGTCGGGCGCGCGCGCCTCGCGGTAGAGTTTCGTGTAGTTGGGATTCTCGGACATCTTGAGCGCACCCTCGTCGCCCATGAAATATTCGTGGTAGCCGCCGCCGGCGCTCGTGGTGGTCAGCACTTGGTAGAGCGCGCGGACGGTGCCGTCGGGCGTCGGGAATTCATAGATCGCCATCACGTTGTCGTACCATTCGTGGGTGCGGTAATAATCGGCGCCGCCGCCCGCGATGACCGAGCTGGGATTAGTCCCGAGCATCCAGTTGAAGACGTCGATCTGGTGCGCCCCGAGATCGGAGATCGGTCCGCCGGCATAGCGCTTGAACCAGCGCCAATTCCGGAACTCGTGCATGTTGGTGTAGCCGTACTGCTGCAGCCTGGCCTCGGGCAGGGCCTGGCTGGCGGGGAAGCCCAGGTCGTCGGCCACCGCGCGGTTCCACTGGCCGCTCGCGTTGTTGATCCGACCGAGCAGCTTCGCCTCGCGGACGAGCTGGTCGCGGGCGTGAATATATCGCGGGTTGCTGCGTCGCTGATGGCCGATCTGCAGCAGCTTGCCCGTCTCGCGGGCGGTATGGACCATCGAGCGCGCGCCCTCGACGGTGTTGGACATCAGCTTCTCGCAGTACACATGGCGGCCGGCGCGCAGGGCGGCATTGGTGTGCTCCGCGTGCTTGAAGTCCGGCGTGGCGATCAGGACCGCGTCGAGATCCGGCAGCGCCGCGAGCATTTCCCGGTAGTCATCGAAGGGCCGGGCATCGTGGCTGAACTTCTTCAGCAGGCGCTCCGCATAAGTGCGGTTGTAAGACCAGATGTCGCAGACGCCGCGGAAACGCAGATCGGGAATCTTTAGCGCGGCGTTGATCAGGACCCGACCCTGCTCGCCGCAGCCGATGAGGGCGACATTGAGCGTGTCGCCAGCGCTCGCGGCGCGCGACACGTACGGCGCGGCGACGAGCACGGCCCCGAGTTTCGCACTCGTGCTGAGAAAGTCCCGGCGGCTGAGCAAAAGGGAGGAGACAGGCTCGGGCATGGGAGTGGGTGCGCTCACGATGGCACAGGAAGCCGGAAAGGAAAATCAGTCCGCCCAGAGGGCGAAGCGGTTGTGCCGGGAGAGAACGAGCGCGCCCGCGATCAGGCCGACGTGGATCGCGAGCCAGGCCACGCCCTCGCTTTCCTGCACGGCCATGAGGCCGAAAGACAGGCTCACGTATACGAGGCCCGCGAGGAAAAGGGCCGTGCGGGTGCGAATCCCGACGAGGATTGCGGCGCCGAGAATCACCAGGGCATAGCCGAGCGAATGGGCGAAGCTGCGCGACATCCAGAGCGGGATGAATGACGCGCTCGTGATGCCCTGCGCCATCCGGCCCATGTTCTCGTAATAATTTCCGAAGGAGTAGATGCCCTTGAGTTCGAATTTCTCGATCCCGGCGAACAGCGTGCGGAGTCCGAGGAAAAGTCGGAGGAGGAGAAAAGCGGCGGTGAACTCGCCGCGGATCACGGCTTGGGCGCGGGAGGCGTCGATCATGGAAATTTTTGGGCGGGATTCGGAGTCAAACCCCGAAGCCGGGGCGATAGGACTTGGTCAGCAGGGCGTTGGCGGCGGCGTGGTTGGTGAAGCGCATGGCCTTGGTATCCCAATCGAGCCGGCGCCGCGCACGGACCGCGACATTGCTGAGGAGGCAAATCTCGGTCAGCCGGGACGAGACGTCAAAATTGGAGCCGGCCGCCGGACCGCCCTTGCAGGCGCGGATCCACTCGGCGAAATGGCCGCCGGTGACGCGAGGGATCGTCTTCGCCGGGAAAGAGGGCGCAATCTCCTGCATCTTCGTGTCCGGAATGATCCGCACGCTCTGGTAGTACAGGGTGGCTAGGACGGTCGCCTTCGAGCCGACGATCAGGGTGCCGTTGTCGGGCAGCACGCCGTTCTCGCCCAACTCGGCCGGGGGTGGCGGCATCAATCCGCCGTCGTACCACGTCAACTTTAGCGGCGGCAGCGATCCGCGTGCGGGAAAATCAAAGGCCACGATCGAGGCGCTCGGTCCGGTGAGGGTGTTGTGCAACGCGCTGATCGTTTCGATGTGCGACGGCGCATCGAGGTTCAGCGCCCAGTGCACGCCGTCGAGCAGGTGGCATCCCATGTCGCCGAGGGCGCCCGTGCCGAAATCCCAATAGCCGCGCCACGCGAACGGCACGTAGGCAGGATCGTAGTCCCGTGGCTGCGCGACGCCGAGCCAGGTGTCCCAGTCGAGGGTCGGCGGAGCGACGGGAATAAATTTCGAATGATCCGGGGGCTTGAGTCCGCCCTGCGGCCACCAGCGGCCGGGCCGATCGGTCCAACTATGGACTTCACGGACTTCGCCGAGGACGCCGGCGTCGATCCATTCCTTCAACAGCCGCACGCCCTCGCCGGCGTGGCCCTGGTTGCCCATTTGCGTGGCGACCTTCTTGTCGCGGGCGAGTTGGGCGAGCCGGCGCGCCTCCTCGATCGTGTGGGTGAGGGGCTTCTCGACAAAGACGTGCTTCCCGGCCGAGAGCGCCGCGACGGCGATCGGGTAGTGCATGTGATCGGGCGTCGAGATCGTGACGGCATCGATCCAGGAACCCATCTGATCGAACATCCGGCGGTAGTCGCGGAAGCGCGGTACATCCGGCTGCTGGCCGTAGGTCTCGGCGGCGCGGGCTTCGTCGACATCGCAGAAGGCCACGATGTTTTCGTCGGCGACGCCGAGCACAGCGGCCCGGCCGCGGCCACCGACGCCGATGCAGGCGACGTTGAGCCGGTTGTTCGGCGTCTGGGTGCTCTGGCTGCGCAGGAGGGCGGGGAAGGCGAGGGCTCCGGCGGTGGCGGCGCTCGCGGACTTCAGGAACTGACGACGGGAGAAGATCGGGGGCATGGCGGGGAAGGGCGGCAGGAGCGTGGGGCAAAAACCCGGCGGTGGTCCAGCCCTGCCATCGATAGATGCTCGCAGCCTCCCTGGCGCCTCAATCGGCCAGCCCAACCAAAGGAGCGGCCGCTAAAGTGGTGGCAAGACCCGGAATCGAACCGGGGACACGAGGATTTTCAGTCCTCTGCTCTACCAACTGAGCTATCTTGCCGTCGAAGGAAGGGCGAACAAACGCGGGCGACTGGGACGCGTCAACGGGAAAGTCGAAGCCGTGCGACGTAGGGGCGCATCTCAGTTTTCTGCCATGGACCGTGGTTGGTAGTTCCGCCTTCAGAAGGAGGAAGAGGAACGAGCGGATTCCGCCTGAAGGCGGAACTACGAGCAGGTGATCGCCAAGAATGGACGCAGGCGAACGGCTTCGGACACGCAGGTGGGAATAGTTATCCGCTATCCGGGCACAATTGCGTCCAACGTTGACGGGCAGCGAAGCCGAAATACCGTCTGGCAGGGTCATTTGGCAGGATCCTTCGAATTTGCCCCGATGCCGCCCCGCGGTTGCACCCTCTGCGACCGATCCCCTCTGCCCCTCGTGGGCCAATCTTTTTCACCATGAGATCCGTTGCTTCGTTTCCCCTTTCCCGGACCACCGGTTGGTCGTCTTTTCTGGCGGTCGTCACATTGGCTACG
>CAINHV010000222.1 GCA_903848965.1 uncultured Opitutia bacterium
GGAAAGGTCGGGAAGTGGGTTGGTCCCATTCCTGGCTTCCTGGATTCAGGCTCAAACCCGGCTCGCCGCTTCGCGTTTTCCTACTGCACGGTTCCGGCTTAGTCCGGCAATAATCCTTCCCGGCCGGTGCAACGCTTGCTTCGCTACGGGCATGCTCACGCGCTTTTCGGTTCCGCCCCTGCATCGGGTCACCCGGCAACTGGCCGCGGTGGCGATGGGCCGGTTGGCGCCGGATCAGGTAATCACGGGAGCCCGCGTGCTCTCGACGTACACCGAGCGGATCCATCGCGAACGCGAGGTGTGGATTAAGTCCGGCCGCATCGCCGTGACCCACCCAGCCGGGACCTATCGCAAGTCCGGGTTGAAAGGCGCACACGTTTACGATGCGCGGGGCGGCATCCTCGCGCCAGGGCTCGTTGATCCGCATGTGCACATCGAGAGCAGCATGATGACCGCGGGAGCCTTCGCCGAGGCCGCCCTGCTCAACGGGACCACCACGGTCTTTTGCGACTCCCACGAGATTGGCAACGTCTCCGATGTCGCAGGCATTGAATGGATGTTGGAGGACGCGCGCCGCGCGCCGCTGTCCATTTTTCTCACGGTGCCGAGCACCGTGCCCGCCACCAATGCGCGGCTCGAGACCGCGGGCGGTGATCTGACGCCGGCGAAGATTGGACGGATCTTCGATCGCTGGCCCGAGGCGGCTGCCCTAGGCGAGAAGATGGATTATATCCCCGTGGCCATGGGCGACGCCCGCAGTCACGCCATTCTCGCCGAGGCGCTGCGTCGCGGCCGGCCGGTCTGCGGCCACATCTACGGCCGGGAGTATGTCGCGGCGGGCGCGGCCAGTGGCGTGAGCGACACGCATGAGGCCATCGATCGCGAGATCGCGAACGATTTTCTGGAGAATGGCGTTTGGGTCTTTCTGCGCGGAGGGAATCCGCAGACGCCGTGGCACTCGCTGCCGCAGGCGATCAAGGCCGTGACCGAGCTGGGAGCCAACCCGAAGCGCGTCTGCGTCTGCACTGACGACCGTGACGCGGATGATCTTTTTCTCTTTGGCCTGGACTGGGTCGTCCGCCAGGCGGTGGCCGCGGGGTTGCGCACGACCACTGCTTGGAGCATGGGCTCGCTGCATCCAGCGACCCGCTACGCAATGGATGGCGAGTTCGGCGGATTGGGGCCTTCGCGTCGGGCTGACGTGGTGCTGCTCAACGAAGCCCTCGAGGTGCAGAACACCTGGTTCGGGGGCCAACTGGTCGTCGAACGACGGAAGATCACTCCGCTGCTCGAGCAGGCCCTGGAGCGGCGCTACCGTTATCCCGCGGCGGCCTATCGCACGATCAAGCTGCCGCGGCGCGTGACGCTGACCACGCCGTTGCCGAAGATGAAGGTCACGGCGAACGTCATCCGGTTGGTGTCGCCCGGGATTGTGACAAGCCGGGAACGACTTGTCCTGCCGGCCGCGGCCAGTTGGGACGAGCACTTCGCGCGGAAGGATCTCTGCTTTCTCGCCGTCGTGGAACGGCACGGGAAGAATGGCAACGTGGGACGCGGGCTGTTGCGTGACTTCGGGCTCAAGTCGGGGGCCGTGGCGAGCAGCGTGGGACACGATGCGCACAACATCGTGATCGCCGGGACGAATGAGGCGGAGATGCAACTCGCGCTGGCTACGGTTAAGGCCATGCGCGGCGGAGTTTGCGTGGTGCGCGGGAGCAAGGTCCTCGCCTCGGTGCCGCTGCCTATTGCCGGATTGCTGTCCGATCTGCGCGCCCACGAGGTGGCCCGACAGACGACCGCCCTGAAGCGGGCATGGAAACGAATTGGATGCAAGGTGCCCTACATGGGATTCAACCTGCTGCCGTTGTCGGTGATCCCGGAATTCCGGCTGACGGACAAGGGACTCGTAGATGTCGGCGCGATGACCATCGTGCCGCTCTTCGAACGCCTTGGTTTCCTGCCGCGCCGCACCCCTTGAGCGAGCGGGCCATTGGCCGTTAACCTTCCACAGCTCAGGAGCTCAGATGCCGTTCAGAGTAGTCCAATTATAGGTTGCCTTTGCCGACGCGGAAGTGTCTTGGCCGCCGCCCCGCCGCCGCCTTTTCGTTCCCCTTACGAAAAGGCTTTTTGTTTTACCCGTAACGCAGAGCGCTACCCCCTCATTTTCATCGAGGTCATCCGCTACCCACGGACCCTTGGGAAACCGTACCGTTGCTTAGTCCACTGGAAAGCAAGTACCCATCACCCAAATGAACCCCACCAGAACACGCCTAACTACCGCTGTGGCCGTCCTCGGCTTCGGCTTGCAGTCCATCGTTGCTCAGACCGCTCCCGCTCCCAGCGGGGGCGCCGCGCCGGACGCCGCGGTCAAGCTCGACCCGTTCAGTGTCAGCGCCTCCTCGGACGTCGGATTTGTCGCGGCCAATTCATTGGCCGGCGGACGCATCGCGACCGCCCTCAAGGACACGCCTGTCGCCTATTCCGTGCTCACGTCGGAATTCCTCGAAGCCTTTAATATCAACGACGCGGGCAAGGCCGCCGACTTTTCGGTCAACACCAACCAGTACGTCAATGACGGCCTTCAGGGCGTGCAGGGGAATACGACCGTCGTGGTCCGAATTCGCGGCCAGGCCGCCAACACGCCAACGCGTAACTTCTTCCCCTATGCGATTGCGGCGGACAGCTACAACGTGGACCGCATTGACTTTGCCCGGGGTGCCAACGCCTCGCTCTTTGGTGCCGGTGGCTCGGCGGGAACCCTCAACACGGTCTCCAAGCAGGCCCTGACGAACAAGACGATCCGGGAGGTCAGACTCCAAGTGGGAAGCTGGGATAACTATCGAGTCACGGTCGATCTGAACCAACCGATCAACGAGAAGATCGCGTTGCGCACAAATCTCCTGTGGAGCGACGGAGAAACCTGGAGGCAGCGCGAGTTCGAGGCGCGCAAGGGCTTTACGATGGCGGCCACCTACAATGTCACGCCGAAGTTGACCATGCGGGCCGAGTACGAATTCCGCACCACCGACAAGACGAGCGGAACCAATCGTTCAAAGGACAATACCTCGGCGTGGGACGGCAAGTTCATGCCGGCCGGGCTCGATCCGGCGATGACGCCGGCCCAGATGGCCGTGGCGGGCGTCGTGCGCCAAGTCCAGCGTTTCGTCCGCGATCCGGATAATTCCCGGTCCGCGTACAACACCCAAAACATGTTCGTGACCAGGGGTGCTGCCTACAATGCGGCGAACACCAACTATCTCAACGGCAAGCCGATCCGGAGCGTTGGACTCAACATCGGCGGCTTGAGCATGACCGAGGTATGGGATCATCCGGATCGCTTTGCGGCGACCCGGGCCGGTTCGCCCTTCTTCGTGCTGCCGTCGCGCGATTTCACGCCGAACTGGGACGATTATCGCACGTATCCCAGCGGGACCGAGCGGGCCGAGGATCTCTCCGTCTACTTCACCTATAAACCCTTCGAAGGCTTCTTTGCCGAACTGTCGGGTGACCGCAATACAGTCGAGCGCTGGACCGAGTACCCGGCGGCCGGTGGCATGTATAATATGCAAATGGACATCAATCGGCTGAAGCCGAATGGCGATCCGAATCCCTACTTCTTGCAGCCCTACTCGGAAAATATGAGGTGGCCCCCGAAAGTTGGACAGGTCGGATCGTTAACCCAAAGTCAGAACAACGATCCCCATGTCAAAGAAGCGACGTCTACACAGTCCCGATCTGAAAGCCAAAGTTGGTCTTGAAGCCCTGAAAGGCATCGAGCCGATCCACGCCATCGCGGCGAGGTTCGCGGTTCACCCGGTCCAGGTGAGCCAATGGAAGAAGGAGGCAGCGGAGCGGCTGCCGGAAGTGTTCGCCCGCAAGGCGGACCAGAACGCGCAGGAGGCCAAGGAGCGGGAGAAGGAGCTGTTCGAGGAGATCGGACGGCTGAAGATGGAGCTGGAATGGCTCAAAAAAAAAGCTGGCGAGCTCGAGCGTTGAGGAGCGTCGCCGCATGATTGAGCCGCAACATCCCGCGCTGCCGATTACCCGGCAGTGCGAACTGCTTGGGCTGGCGCGCGCCAGCTACTATCACCAGCCAGAGCCGGAATCGGACGAGAACCTGCGCCTGATGCGGGTGATCGACGAAACGTATCTGGCGTATCCGGTGTTCGGGTCACGCCAGATGACCCGCTGGCTGCGACGCCAGGGCCATCCGGTGAATCGCAAGCGGGTGCGAAGACTGATGCAGCAGATGGGATTGGAGGCGATCTACCGGAAGCCGAATCTCTCTCGAAAACATCCGGCCAATCCGGTCTTCCGCTACCTGCTACGCCGGCTCGTGATTGATCGCCCCAACCAAGTCTGGGCGATGGACATCACGTATCTCCCGATCCAGGGCGGCTTCATCTACCTGTGCGCGGTGATCGATTGGTACAGCCGCGCGGTGCTGGCGTGGGAACTGTCGAACACCATCGATGCCCGGTTCTGCGTGCAGGCGGTGGAACGAGCGATCGCGGAGCACGGCGTGCCGGAAATCTTCAACACCGACCAGGGATCGCAGTTCACGTCCGCCGAGTTTACCCAGCCGCTGCTGGCCCGCGGCGTGAAGATCTCGATGGATGGCCGCGGCCGGGCGCTGGACAACGTCTTCGTCGAGCGACTCTGGCGCACGGTCAAATACGACGAGGTTTACCTGAAGAGCTACTGCTCCCAGATCGACGCGTATACCCACCTGGACACCTTCTTCCGCTTCTATAACGAGCAGCGGCCGCACAGCGCCTTCGGCATGGCCAACCCGAAAACACCGATGGAAGTCTATCGGCAGCCCATCGCACTTGCCATCAACCAATGACGACCCGATACATCCGTCCGACTTTTGGCCGACTCCTGCGGCAAGCTCTTCGGCTCCTGTCCTCGGAGTCGGCCAAGGCATCTAAAGCGCCTTTGTCTCTCATAACTTAATCTCCTCGATCCGCTGTCCAACGGATGGGGTCCACCTCA
>CAINHV010000223.1 GCA_903848965.1 uncultured Opitutia bacterium
CCTGGACAAAGAGCTGCTTGAAGACCTCAGCGGCCTTGTCCTCGGGCGGCACGGCCACGCCCGTGCCAGAGACCGAAAGGCTCCGGGTCCGGGTGTTGACGGCGAGGGTAATGGAGGGAAACCGCGTCAGGGTGCCAATGCGTTCGGCAACGAATTGGTCGAGCGACATCGTGTTCTTGAACGAGGCCGAGCTGGGATGCGGTGCGCCTGTCAGGAAGCAGATGTCAGCCGGATGGCCGCTGTCGACGCCCGCGAATGACACGCCGCTGAAGACGGTGAAATCGTTGCGGTGAGTCTGCAACGGCTCGAGATAGGGAGACGCCACGTAGTCGCGCCCGGCGCCCTTCGGGAAGAAGGGCTCATGCAGCACACCCAGGTTGTTGCAGATCGACAAAATGCGCCGCGGCTTTGCCGCCGGGGCGAGAGGGGAGTCGGCCGCCGCGGCCCGCGCGAAGGACGGCAGCATCAGGTCGAGGAAGGGCAAAGAAAGCGCAACGCCGGTGCCCTGGAGAAAGTGACGGCGCGAGATGGCGGTACGCGTCGCGATGTAGGGTCCGGAGGCAAACGTTGGGTGGGAGAATTTTTTCATGAGGTGGATTTGCGAGCGGCCGGGATTAAAATGACGTAGGGAAGGTTATTTGTTCAAGAACAGGTCGCTCTGGATCAGCTGGTGGACGATGGAGCGCACGCCGTATTGGCGGGACTTGGTGGCCTGGACGATTTTCTCGACGGTCACGCGATCGCTGAACCGCTCGGACGCTCCGGTGGAAAAGACCAGGAGCTGCCGCACCAGATTCCGCGCCAGCTGGGCCTCATCCTTCAACAGGAGGCTCTTGAGATCGCGCACATCCCGGAAAGCCCGCCCATCGGAAAGCTCGCCGGCGGAGTCGACCGGTTGAGCCAGGTGAAAGGTGAGTGGTGCGCCGTTCTTACCGAACCGACCCATGGTGTCGTAAAGTTTGGCGGGCGACTCGCTGCGGTAGCGATCGCGCCAGGCGCCCATCACGTCGAAGCTCTCCAGCGCAAAGCCGGGAGGATCGATTTTGCGATGACAGGCCGCGCAGCTCTCGTCCGCACGATGCTTGTCGAGTTGCTGGCGGATGGTCACCGCGCCACGGGTGTCAGGCTCGATCGCTGGCACGGCGGCCGGGGGCGGGGGCAGATTGTAACCCATGATCCGCTCGGTGATCCACTTGCCGCGGAGGACGGGCGAGGTCGTGGTGCCGTTCGCGGTGACCTTGAGGATACTCGCCTGGGTCATGAACCCGCCGCGGGGACTGCCCGGGGGCAGAGCCACGCGCCGCATGGTGACGCCTTGCACGCCCGGGATGCCGTAATGATCGGCCAGGCGCTCGTTCAGGTAAGTGAAGTCGGAATCCACCAAGTGGCGGGCCGGCAGGTCGCGGTTCAGCAGGTCGCTGAAGTACAGCCGGGTTTCGTCTGCGGCGGCCTCGGTCAGCGCATCGTCGATATAATAGTCGTTGTACAGCGTCACCGAGGGCGTCGACTCGTCCATTTTTCGCAGGTCGAGCCAGTAATCGAGAAAGGCCGAGACAAAGCGGCTCGAATTTGGATCCGCGAGCAATCGCTCGGTTTCCGCGCGGAGCACCTCGGGGCGATGCAACTCGCCCCGGGCCGCGAGCTGGCGCAGTTTCTCGTCGGGAGTGGAGTTCCACAGGAAAAGGGCGAGGCGGGTGGCGAGGGCGTAATCATCGAGCCGGCCCGCCGGCTCATCGACGAACACGAAGTCAGGCGAGGCCAGGATGGCGGTGTAGGCGGAGCGCATCGCTCCGGCAAAGCCGAGCCCGGCATCGAGGCGGTGCTTAAACAGCGCGATGTAACGCTGCACTTCGGCTTCCTCGACCGGACGGCGAAACGCCCGGGGAATGAAGCCGCGAAGCAGGCGCTCGCCATCGCCCAAATGATTGTTGGATTCGACCTCCACGACGGCCGGAACCATCGCGGGCGGGCGGCCACCGCCACCACCGCCGCCACGGCGGCCGCCTGCGGCCGGGTTGACCAGCTCAATGGGGATTCCCGGTGCCTCCGCAGCCACTTTCTTCATGGCCAGATTGCCGAAGAGAAGACGATACCCGACATCGGACGATTCATCATAGAGCGGTCCGTCGACCTCGATCCAGCGAAAGGCCACCGCCGGGACACCGTCGCGCTGGGCGAGGGGATTTGTCCAACCCCGGGTCGGCACCGGCCGGCTGCGGAAGAAACGCGCCGAGTCCGTCACCAGAGTCTGGCCGCCCATCAGCCACAGGGAGTCGAGTTGGTAGACGTCGGGTTCAGGCGTGACATCGAATTGTCCCAACCGGCCACCGGCACCGCCGCGGGCATACACGTGGATGGGTTCGTCGCGACGACCAGGGGAAAGCTTCTCGGTGTCGCCCGAATACCACCGGGGGGTGTTCGAGCGTTTCAGGAGGAGCGGATCGATGCCTTCATACTCCACCCCGCGGGATGTGCCTCCTGGGCCCATCCAAAGAGTGTAGCCACTGAAGCGAACGCGATATTTCCCTGTCACGGGTGCCCGGAAGCTGCTCCAGGCCGTCGGGAAGGCCTCATAGTCGCTGGCAATCCAGCCCACGGCCTCGAGTTCACGGGTCACCGGGTCGCTTTCGCCGACTGTCATCGGGGCCTTTTTCCGAAGGACGTCCGGCTGGCCACTAAAACCGAGGGCCGGAAACGTCGTCCGTTCGGCGTTGGCCCTGAACTCCGTCGCATTGAAGTGCAACAGGCCTTGGGTATCCCGCGCGTAGTAGCGCTTGGTGGTCGTAGGTAGGCGGGCGAATTCGACGCCTAGGACTGCGCTGACGGCACTTTCGGCGGCAGCCATGTACTGCTTCATGTGCACGAACGAGACGCCGAGGGCGTCGCTGGATTTGTTGTACCGGCTGGCTTCGCCATCTTCCGGCAACTTGCCCTTCACTTCCAGCCAGGGCGCCTGAAACAGATCGCGGACCGCGTTCTCGTATTCGGCACGATTGAGCCGGCGCTGCTTCGCGCGGCCGTTGCTCGCCACGGCCTTGCGGTCCGCGTCGACGAGGGACGTGTCGAGCGTCTGGACGAACGCGTTGAGCTCCTTCACGTCGGGGCGCTTCTTTTCCTTGGGCGGCATCTCGCCGGCCCGCACGCGATCGTGAACCTTGACCCAAGTCAGGAAATTGGCGGCTTCGCCCGGGGCGTATTGCAGCGACGTGAGATCGAGGCCGCCCTCTTTGTCCACGTCGTTATGGCAGCTGGAGCAGTGACGGTCAGTGAAGGCCGCCACGGTCTCGACAGCCGGCAAGGCAGTCGCGGCCACCAAGGCGGGCGTGGCGCTCGCGAGGAGAATGGCGCCCAAGGACCAGCCGGCGAGCGTCGCACGCCGGGAGTTACGGCTGACGGAGCCAATGTTCTGCAACTCAGGAGCTTTTTTCATGGGGATCATCGATTCAGTATCTAAGCCTCAAAGCGGTCGCCCGAACGCGTTACTGGGGGAACGAGCAAGGGCAGAATGAGAGAGAGGAAATACCTGAAATAGTTCGCCGAAATGCAACTTCAAGCGACCCGGAACGGCTGGATTTCGATTTGGGCGGCCGGACATGGTCCCGCACTCGCAGGCCAGAGGGGTTCGGGGTAGGGGTGCATTCTTGCCCGTTCGACGAGCTCTGGGTCCCGAGCCGGTCGAGGGACGGCGCTCCTGCGCGCTGGCCCGTCCGACCGGAAACGAGGGCGCCGGCTGGTTTGCCTTGGCATATTGACAACGAAGATCAGTCTGCGCGTTCTGCCCCGTTCGTGCTGACATCAGGCACCGTGAAAATCCTTGGTGGTGCGACGTGCCCTTCCCCCGTTTTCCTTCCATGTCTTCGACCCCGACCCTTCGTTCTCCCGGCGTTTCGACGCCGCGGTCTTTCAATCGTCTCCGCCCCGCCGCCTGCGGTCTCCTGATCCTCGGGTTGGGCGCCGTGGCGTGGGCCCAGCCGCTCGCGCCGGTGACCTACGAGCGCATCCGGAATGCCTCTAACGAGCCGGGGAACTGGCTGACCTATGGCGGCAACTACGCGGGCCACCGGCACTCGACGCTGGCGGAGATCACGCCGGCGAACGTGGCGAACTTGAAGCCCGTCTGGGTCTACCAACAGGCAGACTCGAGCAAATGGGAAGTCACGCCGATCGTGGTGAACGGCATCATGTATATCAGCGAGCGGCCCAACATCGTCACAGCCCTCGATGCCCGGACCGGCCGCGTGATTTGGAATTATCGCCGGCCGTTCCCGGACGATGTGCCGATCTGCTGCGGCACCCCCAATCGCGGCCTGGCCGTGCTCGGCGACGCGGTTTATCTCGGCACGTTCGACGCCCGCCTGGTCTGCCTCGATGCCAACACAGGAGCCGAGCGCTGGGACAAAGTCGTCATCGACTACCATCTGGGTTACTCGATCACCGCGGCGCCGCTGGCCGTGAAGGACAAAATCATCGTCGGTATTTCGGGCGGTGAGTTCGGAATTCGCGGCTTCTTTGACGCCTTCGATGCCAAGACCGGCGCGCATGCCTGGCGGTTCTACACCGTTCCGGGCAAGGGCGAGCCCGGCAATGAAACCTGGGGTCCGGGTGAAAGCTGGAAAACGGGCGGAGCCGCCACCTGGGCGACGGGCACGTTCGATCCCGAACTGAATACGATCTATTGGGGCACCGGCAATCCGGGGCCGGATTACAATGGCGACGATCGTCCGGGCGATAACCTGTATGCCAACTCGGTGGTCGCCGTCGACGCCGACACCGGGAAGTTGAAGTGGCATTTCCAGTTCACGCCGCACGACGTCCACGATTGGGATTCGAACCAGACACCGATGTTGATCGATGCCACGATTGGGGGCCGGCCGCGCAAGCTGCTGGCGCAGGTCAACCGCAACAGTTTCTATTATCTGCTGGATCGCGCGACTGGCGCGTTTGTCACCGGCAAGAATTTCGCGACGCAGACTTGGTCCAAGGGGCTCGACGACAATGGTCGGCCGATCGTCATCCCCGGCCTGGAGCCGACGGCGGAGGGCGTGCTCGTCTATCCGGGGCTGGGCGGGTCGACCAACTGGATGC
Source organism: uncultured Opitutia bacterium (assembly GCA_903848965.1). Taxonomy (GTDB): domain Bacteria; phylum Verrucomicrobiota; class Verrucomicrobiia; order Opitutales; family Opitutaceae; genus ER46. Next base: position 5,086 of record CAINHV010000223.1, read on the forward strand.
CGCCGTCGTACAACCCGCTGACGGGCCTGATCTACGTCAACGCGCACGAGAATTACGGGCAGCACTTCTACAAGCAGCCGCGGCCTTACACGGTCGGCGGGCACTTCGAGAACGGCGGCGCCGCCAACGTCATCGGCGAGGAACCCTTCACCATGCTCAAGGCCATCGAGGCGACGACCGGGAAGATCGTCTGGGAGCACAAGATGCAGTCGCGCTCCCACTCGCCGGTGCTCTCCACTGTCACCGGATTGGTCTTCAGCGGGACTTCGGAGGGGCATATTTATGCGCTCGATGCCAAGTCCGGCCGGGAACTCTGGAATTTCCCGGGTGGCAGCCGCGCGCAGGGCGGCATCGTGAGCTTTTCCGTCGACGGCAAACAGCGCATTGCGGTGCCGATCGGCGCGGGCCTGTTCGTCTTCGGCCTTTGATCCCAACTCTTCTTTTCCGAACTCCGGCATTCCTCCCATGCATCCCCGACTGATCTGCCTCCTCCTCGCGGTCGCTCCGATTTCGCTCCTCGCCCAGGATCATCCCAACGAGCCCGCGGCTAATCCCGCCGCGGCTCCCATCCCTGCTACCACCACTCAGGCCCCGGCCGTGGCGACGGGTGGCGGGCGGGGCGATTCCTCCTCAGCCGTCGCGGAGATGCGCCGAATCCTGGAAGTGCCGAGCGAATTGGCCAAGGGTCGGCAACTGTTCGAGGCGCATTGCGTGGGATGCCACGGGCCCAAGGGGGAAGGTTCGCGGGGACCCACGCTCGCGCAGCCCAATCTCCCGCGGTCCAGTGAGGACCCGGCCCTGGTAAGAATTATCCAGTCGGGAATCGCTGGCACCGAGATGCCGCGCATCATCCTGCAAACGGGGGATGTGTCCTATCTCGCCGCCTATGTCCGTTCGCTCGGTCGGATCCCGATCGAAAAAGTGCCGGGCGATCCCGCCAAGGGCGCCGAGCTCTTCACGACCAAGGGCGCGTGCCTGTCGTGCCACACCCGCGATGGCCAGGGCCTCGCGATTGGTCCCGATCTGACGGATATCGGGCGGCGGCGCAGCGTCGCGTTTTTGCGTCGCAGCCTCACGGACCCGGGCGCGGACATTCCGCAAAGTTTCAACCCGTATCGTACTGAGATCAGCCTGCCGCAGAATTTTATGTTCGTCCGAACCAAGACGAAGGACGGCAAGGAAGTCGCCGGCATCCGGGTCAACGAGGACACCTATTCGATCCAACTGCGCGACCTCACCGGCGCCATGCATTCGTTTTTCAAGAAGGACCTGTCTGAGCTCCACAAGGAAAAGGGTGTTTCCCCAATGCCGGTGTACGGCGTCCTGTTTTCGCCGACTGAGCTGGATGACATGGTGGCTTATCTGGTCTCCCTGCGGGGAGAGAGGAAATAATCGCTCGCCGCGGCTTCGGTCCGTTCCGGCTCCGACGGGCCCGACCGCGACCGTCCGTCGCCATGATCGTCCGTCGCCACGAGAGCCAGCGAGTAGAACGACGGGCGTTTCATTCCCTCGCTGGCGCTCGTGGCTA
>CAINHV010000224.1 GCA_903848965.1 uncultured Opitutia bacterium
CGACATACCTTAAGTTGTTTCGCTCCTGGGTGGCACGGGTCTCCCGACCCGTGAACCGGGATCGGAATTCATTCCAAGGGTCAGGAGACCCGTGCCACCCGGCCCGTGCGGCCGGGCCCACTGAACACCCCGATTTCAGGTAAACGCGTCCGTTGCTGGCGCCAGCGGGGAGGGGAAACGTGGCCGCAAGACGCGCGGCTTTCGCGCTTCCGGTCCGCCACCCCGCATGATCGCACCCCCCCGCTTCCTTCCCGGTTACGCCGGCTTCCCCGTCGCGCCTTTCCACGTGTCCTTTGTCCCATCGCGGCGTCGCCGTTCCGGCCTTGGCGTTCGGCTCGTCCTGACTGCGATCGCCGCGGCGGCATCGGCCGGCGCGCAAACCGGCACGGCGGTGGTGCGGGAGTCGCCGCAGATCGCCGGTTTCGTCGATGGCTCGATTCACCAGCTGCGCGCGTCGGACGTCAGCCTCAACGACCAGGCCACGATCACCGGCGATCTTCGCGTGCCCGGGACGCCCGCGATCCGGTTGAATGGCCGGCCGGTGTACGGCGGCACGATTGACGGCACCGGGTCGTCGTCGCCGTCCGCCTATCGCGTCACCCTCGGCGGACGGGCCGCCGTGCGCCAGGTCGTTCGCCGCACCGACCCGGTTGACTTGCCTTCAGTCGCGGCCCCGCTCGCCCCGACGGGCACGCGGCAGGTGAAGCTCACGAACGACCGCGACGATCCGGGAGCATTCATCACCGTGCGGCACCTCACCCTCGCCGGGAACCCGGGCGAGCGCGCGCTCCCGCCCGGGCGCTACGGCGATATCGAGGTGCGGGCTGGCAGTCTGGTGCTAGGGAACGCGGGGTCCACGACCCCGGTCATCTACCATCTCCAGCGCCTCGAGGTGGAAGGAACCGGGCGCGTGCGAGTCGTGGGTCCGATCGTTGTCACGGTCGCGGAAAAAATCTCGGTGGAGGGCGAAGTCGGCACGCGGGCCCATCCGGAATGGCTGGCGCTGCAAAGCCCCAAGGCAGGCGTGAGCGTTCATGGCGACGGCCGGCTCTATGCCCACGTCAACACGCCGCGGGGCAAAGTCACCTTGCACGGCCGCAGTCAAGCCGTCGGGAGCGTGATGACCGATGAACTGGAAGTGCACGGGAACAGCACGCTCACGTTGGTCAAGACGCCGCGGACCAACCAGTCTCCGCAAGTTGTGCTCACGGCTCCGATGTCCGGCGCAACGTATTCGGAGCCGGCGAACGTGACGCTCGTCGCCTCCGCCACGGATGCGGATGGGACCATCGCGCGAGTGGAGTTCTTCGAGGGGGCGACGCGGCTCGGCGAGCGGCTGGTCCCGCCCTACGAATTTACCGTCGCCAACCTGCTCGCTGGTCCGAGGACATATGCGGCGACCGCGCACGATAACGCCGGCGCGTCTGGCTCCTCGGCCTCGGTGACGATCACCGTGACCACGGTGCTGAATCAGCCGCCCGTCGTCGCACTCGAGTCCCCGGTCGACGGCCAACGCTTCCTTGCACCCGCCAGGATTACTCTCGCGGCTCTCGCCACCGATGCCGATGGGACCATTAGCCGGGTGGTCTTTCTGGCAGGTTCGAACGCGCTGCTGCCGGTGGCCGAGCTCACGGCGCGGCCGTTTGTGTTTGCCTGGGA
>CAINHV010000225.1 GCA_903848965.1 uncultured Opitutia bacterium
AGGGCGTTCATTGGGGTGCTAGCGGTCGCTGGCCGGCCTGCTCACGGGTGCGGACTCGAAAGACAAAAGTTGCGCGGGGCAAGCGCAACGCTCTCCGGCGCGAGCAATTCTCCGTCGGCTGGCCCCGGGAGTTAGAGTCGGTTCGGATGATCTCGATTTGTACGGGTTCCGTTTGGAGGGGCGTAGTCTTGTGTGCCGCGCCCTCCTTTCCCTTCCGAACCGCAGTTCGGGCGGAGCAAGACTGCGCCGCTACCAACCGTCCGGCGATTCGTGCCTGCGTGATTGCCGTCCCGATACCTGTGGATCCCATGCAGCGCGGGTGACTTCGGCTCCCCGAAACATTTTTTGTTGCGTTGGAAATTTCAGAGATGCTTTCTAAGTTTCGTCTTTGCCCTGAACGAAGACCCTGCTCTTGACCCCAAGGCCTACTTCCCTGTCTTCCCATTGCTACATCTTCCCTCCAAGCCGGCGCGCGTCTTCAAACCCGCGCGTCCATGATGCCGTCAATCGCATGCGTGCGCCTTCCGGCCACCATGCCAATGGAGTCGGCATCCACCCTTTTTGACCCTTTCGGGTACACCGGAAAAACCAACCAAACATGACACCAACCAAACACCGAACCCAAGCTCGGTCGGTAATCGCGGCGGTCGCGGCCACCCTCGGCCTCAGCCTCGGATTATCGAACCTCGCCGCCCAGACGGCTCCCGCCGCCAGCGGAAGCACCGGACAGGAAGCTGCCGTCAAACTCGATCCGTTCAGCGTCAGCGCGCAGTCCGACGTTGGATTCGTCGCCGCCAATTCGTTGGCCGGCGGTCGGATCGCGACGGCGCTGAAGGATACGCCTGTCGCCTATTCCGTCCTCACGTCGGAATTCCTCGAGGCCTTCAATATCAATGATGCCGGCAAGGCGGCGGATTTTTCCGTCAACACGAACCAGTATCAGAACGACGGCCTGCAAGGCACCGCGGGTAACACCACGGTCGTCGTCCGTATTCGCGGCCAGACGGCCAACACGCCCACGCGCAACTTCTTCCCGTATTCAATTGCGGCGGACAGTTACAATGTGGACCGCATGGACTTCGCGCGCGGCGCCAACGCCTCGCTCTTCGGCGCCGGCGGTTCGGCGGGTACGTTGAACACCGTTTCCAAGCAGGCCCTAGTCTCCAAGGAAATCCAGGAAGTCCGCGTTCAGGTCGGCAGTTGGGATCGCTACCGGATGACGGTCGACTTCAACAAGCCGATCAATGAGAAGCTCGCCTTCCGCACCAATCTCCTGTGGTCCGACGGTGAAACGTGGCGCCAGCGCGAGTGGGAACGGCGCAAGGGCGTCCATTTGGCCGGCACTTGGGAAATCTCGCCGAAGTTGTCGTTCCGAGCGGAGTATGAATTCCGCACGACCGACAAGAACACCGGCACCAACCGCTCGAAGGACAACACCTCGGGCTGGGATGGTAAGTTCATGCCGTCCGGCGTGAACCCGGCCATGACCGCGACGCAAATGATGGCCGCGGGCGTCGTGCGCCAGGTTCAGCGCTTCGTGGTTGATCCCGATAATTCCCGGGCCGCGTACAACACGCAGAATTTCTTTGTGACACGCGGTGCCGCCCAAAGCACGGCCACCCCGATGTATCTCAACGGCAAGATGCTCCGCAGCATCGGTGCCAACATCGGCGGCATGAGCATGACCGAAGTTTGGGATCACCCCGACCGTTTTGCTGCCGTCCGCTCCGGTTCGCCCCTCTTCGTGCTGCCGAGCAAGGACTTCACGCCCCTCTGGGATAATAATTACAAGTACCCGAGCGGTTGGGAACGCGGCGAAGCACTGTCCGCTTACCTGACGTTCAAGCCCTTCGATGGCATGTTCATCGAATGGTCCGGCGACCTCAATCAAGTCGACCGTTGGACCGAGTACCCGGCGGCGGGTGGCATGTACAACATGCAGGTCGACATCAACCGGACGAAGCCCGACGGATCGGTGAACCCGTATTTCCTCGAGGCCTACTCTG
>CAINHV010000226.1 GCA_903848965.1 uncultured Opitutia bacterium
AAAGCGGCCTCGGCGGAGCTCGGCCCTCCACCTGGGCGGCGGATCCCCTTTTTGCGGCCCTCCCCAAGTTTTCTGCTCGTTCCGTGACACGGTTGCGCGCAGCCACAGGACGTGCCCGCCGTGCAAAGCCGCCCGATCTTTCCAGCGGGCAAATCGTCGGGCCAACGTGACTTGCTTCGCCGGTCCGGGCACCTAACTTTGCCCCTCCCGCTATGAACCGTTCACCCCTGTTCCGTACGGTCGCACTCGCTGCCGTTCTCGCTTTCGCCTCCCGCCTGCCTGCTGCCGAACCGGATGACGACGAGGAGAAACCGGTCGTCGGAAAAATCCTCAACGCCGGTTCGCGCTCCGCCACGCCCGAGATCCAGCCCGCGTCCGACGAGGCGATGCAGGCCCTCGGCCGGATGAAGCTGCCGCCGGGCCTCGAGGTGAAGTTGTGGGCGGCCGAGCCCATGCTCGCCAATCCGGTCGCCTTCAACTTCGACGAGCGCGGCCGCATCTTCGTCGCCGAGAGCTATCGCTATCGTTCGAGCGTCCTCGATATCCGCGACTACATGTGGATGCTCGAGGACGAACTCGCCAACCGTAACACGGCCGACTGGATGGCGACGCTGCAGCGGCGCTTCGGCCCCGAAGGGATCAAGGAGCTTTCGATCGAGAGCGAAGTCCTCCGCGTGCTCGAGGACTCGAAGGGTACCGGCGTGGCGGATCGCTCGCTGATTTACGCCGACAAGTTCAACCACCCGCTCGACGGCATCGCCTCCGGCGTGCTCGCCCGCCGCGGCAAGGTTTGGTTCACGAACATTCCCAGTGTCTGGATGTTCAGCGGCCGGGATCGCGCCGAGACGCGCACCGAGTTCAGCCGCGGCTACGGCGTGCGGTTCAACTTTACCGGCCACGATCTCCACGGGCTCATCATCGGGCCCGACGGCAAACTCTATTTCAGTGTCGGCGATCGCGGCGCCAGCGTCCGCACCCAGGAGGGCAACCTGCTCGACGTGCCGGATCAGGGCGCCGTCTTCCGCAGCAATCTCGACGGTTCGCAGATGGAACTCGTGGCCTGGGGACTGCGGAATCCGCAGTCGCTGATCTTTACCGAGAACGGGGATCTGATCACCGGCGATAATGACTGCGACAACGGCGACGAGGAACGTCTCGTCCATGTCGTCGAGGGCGGCGACAGTGGCTGGCGCATCGGCTACCAGTTTGCCCCGCTCGAAAAGGCCGGGCCCTGGATGACCGAGCGGCTCTGGAATCCGCGGCACGACGGCCAGGCGGCCTACATCATCCCGCCGATCGTCAACATCGAGGACGGACCGTCCGGCATCACCTACTACCCCGGCACGGGACTGGATCCGGCCTACGCGCGCCATCTCTTCATCACCCACTTCAAGGGCAGCATCGTGCGGAGCGGCATCTTCACCTACACCGTGAAGCCGAAGGGCGCGTCCTACGACATCGACAATGCCAAGCCCTTCCTCAGCTCGGCGCTGCCGACCGATGTGAAGTTCGGTCCCGACGGCCGGCTCTACACCTCGGACTGGGCCGAAGGCTGGCCGAAGTCGAAGCGCGGCCGCATCTATGCGATCTCGAGCCCGCAGCACGCCAGCGATCCGATCCTGAAGGAAACGAAGGATCTGATCGGCGGCGACTGGACGCAGCGACCCGCCGAGGAACTGGCCCGCCTGCTCGGCCACGCCGACATGCGCGTCCGCCAGGAAGCCCAGTTCACCCTCGCCGAGCGCGGCGCCGCGAGCATTGCCGTGCTGGCACGCGTGGCGACGACTCCCGGCCCGGCCGTGGCGCCGGCGAGCAGCACCAACCTTTCCGTCCGCCAGAAGCCGGAACTGCAAACCTACGCCCGCCTCCATGCGATCTGGGGCCTCGGCCAGCTCGCTTCCGCGAGCCCCGCCGCCCTCGCTGCGCTGCGTCCCCTGCTCCAGGATTCCGACGCCGAGGTTCGCGCCCAGGCCGCCAAGGTCCTCGGCGATCATCGCCAGGCCGGCGATGTGCCCGCGTTGATCGCGGCGCTCCAGGATTCCAATTCGCGCGTCCGGTTTTTCGCGGCGCAGGGACTCGGCAAGATCGGCCGGCCCGAGGCCGCGACCGCCTTGCTCGCCCTCGCCCGCGACAACAACGACGCCGACCATTACGTTCGCCACGCCGTGATGATGGGTCTGATCGGCACGAAGAATTTCGAAGCCCTCGCGGCCGGTGCGCGTTCCTCGTCCCGCGCGGAGCGGCTGGCCGTGCTGCTCGCCTATCGCCGGCTCGGCCGGCCCGAGATCGCGCAGTTTCTCAATGACGCCGAGCCGTATCTCGTGCGCGAGGCCGCCCTCGCGATCAACGACACCCCGATCCCCGCCGCGCTGCCGGCCCTGGCCGCGCTGATTGAGAAGCCGCTGAAGGACGAACCGGTGATCTTCCGCGTCCTCAACGCGCACTTCCGTCTGGGCCAGCCGGCGAACGCCGCTGCCCTCGCCCGCTATGCCGGCCGCAGCGACGCGCCGGCCAAGCTCCGCGCCGAGGCCCTCGCCCAGTTGGCGAACTGGCCCCAGCCGCCGCAGCGCGATCGCATTGTCGGCACCTTCCGCCCGCTCGACACCTCGCGCGATCGCGCCATCGCGGTGAACGCGCTTGAGCCGATCATTCCCGCCCTGCTCGCCGCCGGCACCCCGGCCGTCGTGCAGGCGCGGATGCTCGTCACGTTGCAGGATCTCGAAATCGCCGGGGCGGCGGAGACGCTGTTCACCTTGCTGCGCGACGAATCCCAGTCCGGCGAAACCCGCGCCTCCGCGCTCGGCGCCCTCGACACGATCCAGCATCCCCGCCTCGCCGAGGCCGTGAGCATCGCCGGCGCCTCCGCTTCCTCCGTGCTCCGGCTCGCGGCGCTGCCGATTGCCGCCCGCCTTTCCCCGGATGTCACCGCGCCCGTCCTCCGCAGCCTGGCTACCCGCGGCAACGTCGAGGAGCAAAAGGCCGCCTACCGGTCGCTCGGAACGTTTCAGCATGCGTCCGCGGATCCCCTGCTGCTCGAACAGCTCCAGTCGCTCGGGGCCGGCCGGATCCCTGCCGAAGTCCAACTCGAGTTGCTCACCGCGGCCGGTCGCCGGACCGATCCCGCGATCAAGGCCTGGCTGACCCAGCGGGAAGCAGACCTCGCGAGAAATTCGGATCCCCTCGCGCCGTATCAGTTCGCGCTGGCCGGCGGCGATCGGATGCGCGGCTCGCGGATCTTTACCAACCAGCCAGTGATGGCGTGCATTCGCTGCCACCGCGCCGGGGCCGATGGCGGCGATGCCGGGCCCAACCTCTCCGACATCGGCGCCAAGCAGGATCGCCGCTACCTGCTGGAGTCGGTCGTGAAGCCCAATGCGACGATCGCGCCCGGCTTCGACACGGTCGTCCTGACGCTGAAGTCCGGCGGCGCCGCGGCGGGCATCGTTGCGAGCGAGACCACGGACACGATCACGTTGCGGAACACCGACAACAAGCTGATCGCCGTGAAGAAGTTGGACATCGCGAAGCGCGAGGGCGCGCCGTCCTCGATGCCGGAAATCTACCACACGATTCTCACCCGGACGCAGCTCCGGGATGTCGTGGAGTATCTGGCGAGCCTCAAGGAGATGCCGACGACGCTCGACGCCAACCAGCCGCGCGCCCTGCGCGGTCCACCGGCCCCGCAGGTGATCTCGGGCAACTAGAGCGGATTAAGAAATTCCGTAGCCATTCGGGCGTGGACGAGCCACGCCCCTACGCCGCACTTCGTAGGGGCGTGCCTCGTGCACGCCCGCAACGTCGTGTCGGTTACACTTCCACTTAAACGGCTCTAGGAAACTGAAAGGAGGATTGCGCCACCCTAGCGGCGCAGCGAGGTTCGCGGAAACGGCATGTCCTCCTCCCTTCACCAGCCTTCCTTGCAGGTGCTCGATTGGGGACGGACCCGTTACCCGGAGGCACTCGAGCGGCAGCAGCAAGCGGTCGCGCAACGGATGGCGGAGCAGATCGGCGACATCCTGATCTTCACCGAACACGATCCCGTCTTCACCCTTGGGCTCCGACCGGGCGCAGAATCGAATCTCGTCTGGGACGAAGCGCGCGCCCGTCACGAAGGCATCGCGATCGTGAAGACTAACCGCGGTGGCGACGTCACTTATCACGGCCCCGGTCAGGTCGTCGGATATCCGATCCTGTCGCTCGCGGCCCATCGCGATCTCCATGCGTATCTCCGGTTCCTCGAGGAGGTGTTGATCGAAACCGTCGCCGCGTTCGGCATCGCAGCGACGCGACGCGACGACAAAACGGGGATCTGGATCGGACCGCGCAAGATCGCGGCCATCGGCGTGGCGGTGAGGCGCTGGGTGACCTACCACGGCTTCGCGCTCAACGTGAACGGCAGCCTCGCGCCCTACACGGGAATCATCCCCTGCGGCATCACGGCGGCCGACGGCACGGTGACCTCGATGACGGCGGAGTTGGGCCGCGATTTGGACCCGGCCACGATCAAGCCGGTGCTGGCCGGGGCGTTCGCCCGACAATTGACGAAGTTCCTCGCGCCCCCTCGCATGAGACCCGCCATCCGTGCTGAGAATGCCGGGTAGCCCCGGTATGAATTTCCGCCCCACCCCGTCCGACCCACCCGCCTCGCGCTCCCTGCGCACGTGGCCATGGGCCGTGGCGATCGTGGCCCTCGGCGCCGTCGCCTACCTCAACAGTCTGTCGGTGCCGTTCCTCTTCGATGACCTTCCGAACATTGAGAAGAACCCTTCCCTCCAACGGCTCTGGTCTTTCGATGTTCTGACTCCGCCGGCGAGCGCCGCGGGCACGGTCGGACGACCGTTGGTCAATTGGTCGCTCGCCGTGAATCACGCCCTGGGCGGCCACAGCGTCACCGGCTACCACGTCTTCAATCTCGTCGTGCACCTGCTCTCGGGTCTGGTGCTTTTTAGCGTGGCGCGCCGCACGCTCCTGCTGCCGTGGTTCGCCCCGCGGCGCGGTCCCGCGACCAATGTCACGTTTCTCGCCGCGCTGGTGGCGGGCCTTTGGGTCGTGCATCCGCTGCAGACCGAATCGGTCGTCGGGATCATCCAGCGCACGGAGCTGCTCGTCGGACTATTCTATCTCCTCACCTTTTATTGCTTCCTGCGGAGTTTCGAAGCGAGCGACTCCCGGCGTTGGCAGCTGGCCGCGGTCGGTTCGGCCCTCCTCGGGACGCTGTCCAAAGAGGTCATGGCCACCGCGCCGCTGCTGCTTTTTTTGTACGATGGAGTTTTCGTCGCGGGAACATTCTCCGCCGCCTGGATGAAACGGCGGCCGCTCTATCTCGGGCTGGCGGCGACCTGGATTCTGTTGGCCGTGCTGATGGTCAGCAGCGGCCAACGGAGCGGCACCGTGGGCTTCGGGCTCGGGATGAGTTCGTGGGAATACCTACTCACGCAGTGCCAGGCGCTCGTCACCTACCTCAAGCTCGCGGTCTGGCCGTATCCACTCGTCCTCGACTACGGTTATCCGGCGGTCCGCAGTCTCTGGTCCGTGCTGCCGCAGGCGCTGCTCATCGTCGCCCTTCTGCTCGCGACGGCCTGGGCGTTGTTCCGGCGCCATCCGCTGGGCTTCGCCGGCGCCTGGTTCTTCATCATCCTCGCACCCAGTTCGAGCTTCGTCCCTCTCACCACGCAGACCATCGCCGAACATCGGATGTACCTCCCGCTGGTGGCGCTGCTCTTCCCGGCGGTGGTCGCGCTAGACCGATGGGCGGGCCGGCGCCTGATGTCCATCGTTGGCAGCGTGGCAGGTCTGTTCCTCCTCCTGACCATCGCGCGAAACCACGACTATCGCAGCAGCCTCTCGATTTGGGCGGACACGGCCGCGAAGGCCCCCACCAACGCTCGCGCCCACACCAATTGGGGCAACGCCCTCGTCCGGCTCGGCGAGCGCAGCGACGCCATGGAACGCTATCGCGAGGCGAGCCGCCTCGATCCCGGTTATTCGGAGGCCCGGCACAATCTCGGTCTCGCCTTGCTCCAGGAAGGCAGGCCGCAGGAGTCTATCCCCGCTTTCCATGAAGCGCTCCGGCTGCGACCCGATGATACCGACGCGCACCGTCATCTCGGCAGCGCACTCGCCTTGGTCAATCGACTGCCGGAGGCCCTCGTCCATTATGAGCGGGCCGCGAAGCTGGAACCCGAGCACGCCGAAGGGCTCGGTTTCCTCGGCTGGGCGCTGCTCGGGCTTTCGCGCACCGCCGAGGCGTTGCCCGTATTGGAAAAGTCGGTGCGGCTCGCGCCGGACTCATTCAATCCGCGGCTCGATCTGGCCAACGCGCTCGTCCAGGCCGGCCGGCTCCCCGAGTCGGTGGCGCACTACGAGGCGGCGGCGAAGCTCAAGGCCGACGATCCCGGGGTGTATTTCAATTGGGGCGTAATCTTGATGCAGCTGGGCCGCCCGGCCGAGGCGACCCCGCGCTTCGAGAC
>CAINHV010000227.1 GCA_903848965.1 uncultured Opitutia bacterium
CCGGCGAGCAGGAGGAGGCGTCGGGGAGGAGAAATACGCCGGGAGAACATGGTGCCGAGGCTAGCGTCGCCCGCCGAAAATCACAGTGTGAACTCCTAGTCTGATCTCCAAGCCCCGCCGAGGCCGCTTCATGAAACGATCCAAGAACGGCCTCGGCGGAGCTCGGCCCTCCAGCTTCGTTTGTGGCCAATCGCCCGGCTCGCTCGGCGGTCGACTTGAGTGTTGTCCGAAATCGCGAATCGGACGGCAATGCGGAGCCAGCGGACGTGCCAAATGCCGAACTCGGAACCCAGAACTCAGAACTCTGAACCAAGAATCCAATCGAGCTGCCGGATTTAACCACCGAGACACAGAGACACAGAGGTTCAGCGATCTGAAGCGCATCTCCGATTCGTGGCTTCCTGGCTTCAGGCTCCATCCGGATTGGACGAGTCAGGGTTGAGCCCGAAGCCAGGAAGCCACGAATCAATCCACGGGTTGACCGGCGCGTGCAGTGTTCTGGTCGGTGTCGCGGTGGTTAAGAGGATTGGTGGCTTGGTCTGAGCCCCGGAAACTTCGCGTCTTCGTGGTTAACTCCGGCCATTCCGGCGCCGTTCAAGGTCTCATTAAATACGCGAATAAATCCCGCAGGCCGGCTTCGTCCAACCCGCCGAGCGTCGACTCGGGCATGAGCGATTGCGGCAGCGCCTCGAGCTTCTCGACGTCGGCGGTGCGCGCGGTCTGCTTCTGGCCGGCGAGATCCTGCAGCACCACATTGCCGGCGTCCTGCTGCGTGAGCACGCCGAAGAGCGTGCGGCCGTCCTTCAACTGCGCGACGTAGGCGCCGAAGCCTTCACGAATCTCGGCACTCGGCTCGAGGATCGCGCGCAACCAGAAATCCGGATTGCCGCGCTCGTACCCGACCAGATTCGGCCCGATCGTGCCGCCGGTGTCGTGGAGCGTGTGACACGTGCCGCAGCGTTGCGCAAAAATGGCCTGGCCCTTGGCCGTGTCGCCGGGCGTGGCGATCACCTGCTTGATCCGCTGCGCCTCGGCCGCCTTCTCCTGGCTGCTCAACGTCAACCCGGCCACGGGCCAGAGCCGGCGGACCAGGCGGTCGATGTCGGGGTCACGATGCAACGCCAGCTGGCGGACGACATCCGCGGACACCTCGCGCGGCTTGATCTCGGACTTTTCCACCTCGGCGAGAAACAGCTTCGCCCAGACGCGGCGGCTCGCGAGCATCCGGTGCGCCGCCTCCTTCAGCGGCTGCGTCTGCGAGAAGCGGGCCTCGTAGCCTTTCAAGACCGCAGTCGGCAGCGCCGGATCATCGAAGCGGGTCGCGTGCGTGAGGATGCCCTGGCGCACGGCGGCGTTGGCAGGCCGGTTGAAAACCTGCAGCACGGCCGGGACGACGTCGCGATTGCCCGCCTCGGCGAACGCCTGCACGAGCGCGATCCGGTTGGCGACGGTCGCGGTTTCATCGCGGATGACCGCGAGCGCCTTCGCCACGGCCCCGGCGTTGCCGGTCTTCACGCCGAGTGCGAGGTCGGTGTCGAGTTGGGCGGCGATGTGGGCCTCGAGCGCGGTGGCGAGGACCGGCGGCAGCGTCGGAATCTTCCCGCCGACGAAGGCGTCGGAGAGTCCCGTGACCACGAGGGCGCGGTCCTCGGGTCGCGGCGCGAGGGCGAGCAGTTGTGCACAGGCCGCGAAGTTCTCGGGACCGCCGGCCATCGCCCAGCGTTGCGCGAGATGATGCGCGCCAAAGGTGCGGGCGAGCGGCTGCCGCCAGACCGCCGGATCCTGGAAGAACCGCAGGAGCCCGGCGCGATCCGACTCGGCCCTGGCCTCGAGGGTCCACCAGAACATCAGGGGCATCCGCTTGTCGGCGGCATCGGCCTCGTGACCCAGCATCGCGCGGGCGATCGGCAGCGCCGACGTCGCGGGCAGCCGACGCGCCGTCGCGAGCAATTGCGTCCGCACCTCGGGCTGCGCCTCGCGCTTCGCGAGATCCACGACCGATGCCACGAGTCCGACGCCGGCTTCACGATCGTCACCGGCGGCGCGCACGACCCAGCGGCGCACGTAGGGATCGGGATGTTGCAGCAGATCGGAGGCGAGGTCGTCGCGCAGCCCGCCCAGCAGATCGATCGCGCAGACCGCGTCGAAGGCGTACGCGTTGGCCGGATCGCGGGCGAGTGGTTCGAGCGCCGGCAGGGTTTCCTTCGCGCCGCGCCAGGAAAGCTCCAGCGCCGCCTGCCGCCGGAACCATTTGTTCGGATGCTTCAGATATCCCACGAGCACGGACGGCGCGGCGGTGTGCAGATCGAATTTTTCGCGGCGGGGCGAGGTGCTGGCCGATCGAATACGATAGAGTCGGCCATCGGCCTTGCTCCAGTCGTCCACCGGGCTGACGTGGCTGAGCCGGGTGTCGTACCAGTCCGCGACGTAGATCGCGCCGTCGGGACCGACCTTGATGTCCACCGGCCGGAACCACCGATCCCTGGTCGTGAGCAGCGGGTCCTCGTCCACCGCCTGGAAGGTCGAGGTGTCAGGCAAGCGCTGGCTGACCATGATCCGGTTGAGCATGGAGCTGGGCGCGATGATCTTTCCGGCGAACTGGGGCGCGAGCTGATCGCCATCGTAAACGACAAGGACCTGGGTGAAGCGCCGGGTGTCGCCGCGCGTGACCATGTGATCGAAGTACCCGAAGGCATACGGGTTCGCGGGCGTGCCGTGCTTCCCGAAATTCTTGCTGCCGTGCATGCCCTGGTCGAAGTGCATGCCGCGCTGCGAGCCGTTGGTCCCGCTGAAGACGCGGCCCTGCGCATCGATCTCGCAGCTGAAGGTGTTGCCGCCGCCCTCGGCGAAAATCTCGAAGACGTCCGTCCGCGGATCGAAGCGCCAGATGTGCTGGCCCACGAAGGCGACGTCCTTCGTCACCCGGCTGCTCACCCGCCCCGTGGTCGTGCTGCCGGTGGCGCCGTAGATCCAGCCATCGGGTCCGAACTGCAGCGCGGCCGCGACCGAGTGCGTGTCCTCGAGCCCGAAGCCGGACAGTTTCACGACCGGATCACCTTCGGGTACGTCGTCGTCGTTGGCGTCCGGGTAGAAGAGCAGGTAGGGCGGATTGAGCACCCAGATGCCGCCGGCGCCCTTGAGGGCCGCGGTGGCGATGTTGAGCCCGGTGATGACATCGCGGTGCGACTCGTAGGTGCCGTCGCCGTCCTGGTCCTCGAAGACCGTCACCTTGTCCGCACCGCGGGCGCCGCGCGGTGGCGGCTCGGGCACCTTGTCGAACACGGCGCGCAGGTGAAAATCGTAGCTCATCACCTTCACGCCGGCGGGAAACGGATACTGCAGGTACTGCGTGACCCACATGCGTCCGCGTGAATCGAAGCTGAGGTGCACGGGCTGGCGGACATCCGGTTCGGCGGCGATCAGATCGATCGCCAGCCCGTCGCGGAGCGTGAAGGACTTCAGGGCGTCGGCCGGCGCAAGCGGCTGGGTGTTGTCGCGCATGACGCCGCGGCCCTCGAAGGTCTCGACGATCTTCTGGACCTCGGGCGTACCGGCGAGCGGCACGGCGGCGTGCAGCGCCAGGGACGAGAGAAGGATGAGAGCGGTTACCGAGACAAAGGGGCGGGTGGGGTGCATCGGAAAGCGGGATTTTGAGATGCGAACGCTAAGGCAGAGTTAGAGAGGAATAAGAAATGCCGTAGCCATCCGGGCGTGGACGAGCCACGCCCCTACA
>CAINHV010000228.1 GCA_903848965.1 uncultured Opitutia bacterium
ACCTTCGTTCCTTTTTCCGTCCGGCCCGCTGGGCGGCGTTTGCCGCCAGTGCCGGCCTGAGTGTTTCGGTGTTCGCCGCCGAACTGGTCCTCGTCGCCAACGACAACAATGTCGTGACTGAGAATGGCGTGCAGGTGGTGGTGAAGAACCCTGCGCCGGACACCTTCGCGGTGATCGATCTCGCCGGCCCGGAGCCGCGGCTCGTGGCGGAGATCGAGGGCGTGCCGGCGAGCGTGATCGGGCCGCCCGTCTCGATCGCGGTGACGCCCAACGGCCAGATCGCTCTCGTCACGGCGACCAACAAACTGGATCCGGAGAATCCGACCCGGCAGGTGGCCGACAACCGGATGACGGTGGTCGATCTGACGTCGATGCCACCGCGGGTGATCGCGACGCTGGAGACGGGGCGCATGCCGTCGGGCGTTTCGATTAATCCGGCGGGAACGCTCGCCCTGGTGGGAAATTTTGCCGACGGGACCGTCTCGATTTTCGCGATCGAGGGGAAGACCGTGACTCCGGCGGGCAACCTTCGGATCGCCGGGGCCGAGGCCGGGGTGCGTTTCCCGATGTTCCTCCCGGACGGAAAACACGCGCTGCTCACGCGCGACAGCGATCACACGCTGACGCTGCTGAAGATCGATGGTCGCAGTGTCACCCTCGCGGGCCGCGACATCCGGCCCGGGTTCAAGCCGTATGCGGCCGACGTCAAACGCGACGGCAGCATTGCGGTGGTGGGCAACGTGGGATTCCTGACGGGCGACACCGACACGGTGAGTGTGATCGATCTGCGGGCGCAGCCGCCGCGCGCCGTGGACTCGATCAGCGTGGGCCAGACGCCCGAAACCCTGCGCCTCTCGGCCGACGGTACGCTCTGCGCCGTCGTGCTGCTCAATGGCAGCACGAAGCCGAAGGATTCGCCGTTTTACTCAACGACGGGCAAGCTCGCGCTTTACCGGGTCGAGGGCACGAAGCTCGTGTTCGCCGACTCCGCACCGATCGGTGCCTGGCCGCAGGGGACGGTGATTTCCTCCGACAACAAGACGATCCTTGTGACCAGCATGGCGGAGCGCGCGGTGCATGTCTTCCGCTGGGACGGCACGCGGTTGGTGGACACGAAGAAGCCGATCAAGATGAAGGGTGGCCCGACGGCGATGACCGCGGTGCCGCGGTAAGGCGGCGGAGCTGTTTCTCGTGGCTACAGCCGCCCCGCGTTGAGGGGAGTCACCTTTTGGACCGGATCAATTATTAACGTAGCCGGCCGGGCGTGGACGAGCCACGCCCCTACCTAGCTTCTGCAGGGGCGCGCCTCGCGCGCGCCCGCGATGTCTTCTCGGCTACACTTCAACTTAATATGCTTCAGACGCCCTCTTAATTTGTGGATTTACCCGCCGTCGCGGGCTCGGGCTTGAGGTCCGGCTCGGCCAGCCAGCGGGCGATGCGGTGATGCTCGATCGTCGCGTCAAATTTCAGGTCCTGGAAAACCGCGGGATCGAATTTCGTGCGCAACGCCTCGCGGCGGGCCTTCAGGTCGTCGACGTTCCCCTTGACGATGTTCTTGTAGTCATCGTCGTCGATCTTGGCGGCGAGTTGGTCGATTTGACCGAAGAGGCGGTCCAAGACTGCGAAGGCGGCCTTCTGCTCCGCCGACTCGGTGACAGACGCGGCCGCGACTAGCGGGGCTGCGGCTGACGTGGATGTTGCGGCGACGCCGAGGCTGAGGAGGACGCACAGCAAGTGGAGCACGGGGCGGGTGTTTTTCATGCGTCGTGGAGTGGAACTGGGATGTCGCTCACGGCTGGAGCGTCAGCGCGATGCCGCGCACGTCCATGACCTGTCGGCCGGGAATTTCCAGCGCGCGAAGGGTGAGCGGGCCTTGACCCGCCTGGAGCGAAATCGGGCCGAGGCTCAGCGTCCGAAATTCCTTCATCTTCGACTGGGTCGGGGCCCGGGGCAGGGTATCCTGATTGGTGTAGAGCGGAGGATCCCAACCCGGGGTGACCTTGCCCGTGAGGCGCGAGTCACCGAGGCTGAGCTCGATGGTCGAGCCGGCGTCGGGGAGCGGGCAGGTGTAGAGAATTTCGACCGCGTAGTTCCCGGCGGTGTGCACGTCGAGCTGCCAGACCATCTGGTCGGCCGGGCTGGTCCAGTTCACGAAGTAGGACGAGTTGGGCGAGGTCGTGCTGCGGCGCACGGTGCCCTGTGGGACGGCCTCGCTCGCCGGCAGGAAGCTCCGTGGAAACTCGCGATAGCCGACCGGGAGCGGCCGGGGATCCACATCGCCCCAGTCGGTGGCGGTCCTCACGGGCGGATTCTCGCCATACATTTCCGTCTTCCAGGATTTGAGGGCGGAGGAGAGGCGGGCCGTGAGCTGCGGCTCTTGCGCGGTGACGGGCTTCGTCTGCCCGGGATCAGCAATCATGTCGTAGAGTTCGCCGTCGGGACCGAGCCGGTGCGTCGGGGTGCGGACGCTGAAGCCGCCGTTCCAAGTCGAGAAGAGCATCCGGTACGGTGAGGTCGTCTGCGCGCCGAGGAGGCGCGTCGAGAGGTCGAGGCCGTCGATCGGCGCGTCTCCCGGCAACGGGATCCCGGCGAGCGTGGTCAGCGTGGGCAACAGATCGATCGCGCCGCTGATTTCCTTCACCACCCGGCCGGCGGCGACTTTCGCGGGCCAGCGGAGGAAGAGCGGCGAACGAATGCCGCCTTCGTCCGTGCTGCCCTTGATTCCCTTCATGCCGCCATTCCAACGCGCGGTGTTGGGACCGTTGTCGGTGAAATAGACGACGATGGTGTTGTCCGCGAGTTTGAGCTCTTCCAGGCGTTGGAGGATCCGGCCGACGTTCGCGTCCTGGTTTTCCATCATCGCCAGCGCGGCGCGGGTGTGATCCTGGTTCTCCTTCGACGGATCCGTGGCGGACTGGGTGAGAGCCTTCGCCTTGAACCGATCCCAGTCAGCGGCTGGCACGCTCCACGGGGAGTGCGGCGTGGTGAAGGGGACGTAGCAGAGAAAAGGTTGCTCGCGGTTCTTGTCGATAAACTCGAGCGCCCGGTCCGTCAGGTAGTCGACGATGTAGCCCTTCCCGCGGATCGGCTGGCCGTTGTGCTCGAGCGGCGGGTCGAAGTACTCGCCCCAGTGGCCGGAAGTGTAGCCGACGAACTCGTCGAAGCCGCGCGCGTTGGGATGATACGGCCATTGGGCGCCGCTGTGCCACTTGCCAAAGATGCCGGTGGCGTAGCCGGCGTCCTTGAACGCATGGGCCAGGGTCCGCTCCTGCGGGCTGAAGCGCTCCGTGCCGCTGGAGACGCCGCGGACGCCGGTGCGCGGATAGTAGCGGCCGGTGAGAAATTCCGCACGGGTGGGCGAGCACACCGGACAGACGAAGAAGCGATCCAGCGACACGCCGCCGCGGGCGAGCGAGTCGATGTTGGGCGTGCGGACCTGGAGGTTGCCCGACTGGCTGTAATCGCCCCAACCGGCATCGTCGGCCAGCAGGATGACAACGTTGGGACGGGAGGCGGTGGCGGCGGAGAGCGGGGAAAGCCCGGCGACGAAACTCAGTGCCAGCCACGTCAGGAGGAAAGGTGTTTTCATGGGTAGAAGAGGGGAGCTTATTTATTCCGGAAGAGATCACTTTGGATGAGCTCGTGCACGAGACTCCGCACCCCAAAGTTCCGGTCGCGGGTGCGTTCGAGAATCTGCTCCAGAGCGGCGCGGTCGGAGAACCGAATGGGTGCGCCGGTACCGTAGATCGTGAGTTGCTTGGCAAGGTTGCGGGCGATCGCGGTCTCGTCCGTCAGCACGAGCTGTTTGAAGTCGCGGACATTCGCAAAGGCCCGTCCATCGAGCAGCCGGCCGCTGGGATCGACCGGCAGAGCGTAGTGGAACGCGAAGGGATGACCGTTCTTGCCGAACCCGATGACGGGCTCCACCTCGTCCGAGAGGCCGCGGTAGCGGTCGCGCCACGCCCCCATGACATCGAAGCTCTCGAGCGCGAAGCCCGGCGGGTCGATCTTCCGGTGACAGCCGGCGCAGCTTTCGTCCGCACTGTGCCGATCGAGTTGCTGCCGAATCGTGACCGCGCCACGGATGTCCGGCTCGACCGCGGGGACCGCGGCCGGCGGGGCGGGCACATCGTAGCCGAGCACGCGCTCCATGATCCACTTTCCGCGGAGCACGGGGGAGGTCGTGGTGCCGTTGGCGGTGATCTTGAGCACACTGGCCTGGGTCATGAAACCGCCGCGCGGGCTGTCCGGCGGCAGTGTGACCCGCCGCATGGCGACGCCCTTGACGCCCGTGATGCCATAGTGGAGCGCGAGATGTTCGTTCAGGAAAGTGAAGTCCGAAGCGACGATGTTCCGTGCGGGCAGATCGCGGCGCAGGAGCTCGTCGAAGAACAACTGCGACTCCGCCACCGCGGCCTCGGTCAGCATGTCATCCAGATAGTAGTCGTTGTAGAGGGCGTTCGAGGGCGTCGTGTCCTCGATCTTGCGGAGATCGATCCAGTAGTTGAGGAACGCCGTGACGAAGCGCTGGGCCTTGGGATCGTTGAGCAGCCGCTCCGCCTGCGCGCGGAGGCCCTCGGGCCGGTGCAGGTCACCGCGGGCCGCGGCGGCGCGAAGTTCCGCATCGGGTTCGGAGTTCCAGAGGAAAAACGACAGCCGCGTAGCGAGCGCGTTGCCCGACAACCGGCCGGGCTCCTCCTCCAGCACCACGAAGCCGGGGGAGGCGAGTACGGCCGTGTAGCCGGTGAGCATCGACTCGGCGAAACCGATCCCTTGCTGCAGTTCGCCCTGGATGACGGCGAGGAAGCGCTGGACATCCGCTTCCAGCACGGGGCGACGATACGCCCGCGTCATGAATCGGCGCAGCAGCCGCCCGGCATCGCGCTCCGGTGCGGTGGAAATCACTTCCACGGGCACAGCGTCGGTGAGGCCAGCCGGGTTTCCGCCGGCGCCGCCGCGCCGACCGCCGCGAGCCGGACCCCGGGAAACGATCTCAATTGTGAGCCCCGGCTTTCCCGCCTCAGCGCGTTGGAGGGGCAGTTCGTCGAACAGCAGGCGGTAGCCCGCGTCGGCCGATTCATCGGCGATGGGTCCTTCGACCTCCATCCAACGAAACGCCACGGCGGGTGCTCCGTCCCGCTGCGCCAGCGGGTTGGTATAATTGTATTCGCCGGGCCGGCCGGTCGGGCGGGAGCGGTAGAACCGCGAGGCCTCGGGCACGATGGCCTCGTTGGCCAGGAGAACTACGTCGAGTTCGTTGACCGTGGGTTCGGGATGAAGATCGAACGAGCCCAGCCGGCGATTCATGATCGGGCCGCGGGTGTAAACGGTGATCGGTTCGGAACGGCGGCCGACGGACGCGCTGTCCATGTTCGGCGTGTACCACTGCCGGGGAAGATTCACCTGCTGTTTGTCCTCATCGAGCATGCGCCGGTGGCCACCTGGTCCGACCCACATCGTGTATCCGCTAAACCGGATCTTGTACCGGCCGGACACGGGCGCCCGGAATTGATCCCAGCGATAGGTGAATCCGGTGACGTAGTTACAGGCCACGAAACCCACGGCCTCAAGGTCACGAGTGACGGGATCGGCCGCACCCACGGTCAGTGGAGCCCGCCCCCAGCGCACGTCGGGTTGGGCCTCGTTGCCCAGGGCGGGGAACACGTTCCGATCCGGGGTGTGTTGCGGCAGGTTCAGTCCCTGCGTGTAGCGGGTGATGAAGCTCTGTTGGTCCCGCGCGTAGTAGCGCGTGGTCGCGCTCGGAATTTGTCCGAGTTTGACCGCGAGCGTCTGACGCATCGCCGTGTCGGCGGCGGTCATGAAGCGGGCCATCTGGACATAGGAAACGTCGAGGGCATCCCCGATCTTGTTGAAACGGTGGGCCTCGCCGTCCTCGGGAAACTGCCCCTTCACCTGCAACCACGGGGCGTGGAAAAGGTCCTGCAGCGCGTTCTCGTATTCGTCCCGATTCATCCGCCGCTGGGTCGCTCGTCCCTGCCGCGCCTCCACGCTCCGTTCATGCGTCACGAGCGAATGCGCGAGCCCAGAGGTGAAACGGCTCAACTCGGCCACGGGCGGGCGGGTCTTTTCCGGCGGCGGCATCTCGCCGGCCTGGATGCGATCGTGGACCTTGACCCACGTCAGGAAATTTTCCGGGTCAGTGGGCGCAAACGTAAGGGAGGTGAGGTCGAGGCCGCCCTCCTTGTCCACGTCGTTGTGACAGCTCGAGCAGTGCCGATCGGTGAACTCGAGGGCTTCGGCGGCGAGGATCCCGGCCGCGGCACTGACGCGGCCGGTCATCAGGCTCGCGCCGAGTGCGAGAAGGAGGGGAAGGGGGCGGGCGAAGGGGTAGGTCTTCATGAGGCGGGAACCGGAGTCGTCGGGCCAGGGAAAAGGGAAGGCGGCAGACCGCGCAGGCGTCATTCGATGGCCGGCGCTGGGAAAGGTGCGCCGTCGTTCCATTCGCAATCGATGAGGCACGGGAAGTCGATTGGGGATTTGCGTGGGAGGAACGATTCCTCCGAACGACCGGGAGCCTTCGCGCTCCGGTGGTCCCACGCGGCAATCGGATGCGCGTTTCGATTCAACCTTGAGCAGAGCCCCGGGGTCTCGTCTCCTCAGGCACCCTCATGAAACTCCTCCGCCCGATTCTCCTGCTCTGCCTGGCGCTGCCGGGCACGCTCGCGCCGACGCTCTTTGCCGCCGAGACGAAGCTGAAGAAAGTCCTCTTTTTCACCAAGTGCTCCAACTACGAGCACAGCGTGGTGCATGAAATCGCGGGGCAGCCGAGCTTCGCGGCGCAGGTGCTGCTCGAGTACGGCGCCAAGCACGGCATCGAGTTCACGCTCTCGAAGGACGGCAGCAAGTTCTCGCCGGAGTATCTCGCGCAGTTCGACGCCTACTTCTTTTTCACCAGCGGCGACCTCTCCGCGATCGGCAAGGATGGCAACCCGCCGATCTCCGCGGCTGGCAAGCAGGCGCTCCTCGACGCGATCAAGGGCGGCAAGGGCTTCATCGGGTCGCACGCCGCCGCGGACACCTATCATCCCGGCGAGACCCCCGAGACCAACACCTCCCAGCCCCGTACCTGGCGGTATCGTAATCTTGGCGACAAGACCGATCCGTACACCCGGATGCTCGGCGCCGAGTTCATCATTCACGGGACCCAGACGATCGCCAAGGCGATCGTCGTGGATCCGAAGTTTCCCGGCATGGACAAGGTGGGCGCCGCGATTGAGCGCCAGGAAGAATGGTACTCGCTGACGGATTTCTCCGAGGATCTTCATGTCCTGCTGGTGATGGACACGGGCAGCGTGCGGAATCCGTACGAGAACGAGAAGAACTGGCCGCCGGCCGGCTGGAACACGCCGTACCAGCGCCCGCCGTATCCGAACACCTGGGCCAGGATGCATGGCCGGGGCCGCGTGTTCTACACCTCGCTGGCGCACCGCGAGGACACCTGGTTGAGCCCCGAGTTTCAGTCGCTGCTCTTTGGCGGCGTCGAGTGGGCGCTGGGCCGCCGCGAGGCGGACATCACCCCGAACATCAGGCAGGTCACGCCCAAGGCCTGGGATCTGCCGCCCGTGTCGGCGCCGGTTCCCGGGGTGCCGCCAACGCCGAACGCCAAGTAGCGGCACGGGCGCGGAATTTCCCGGTCGATCCCCACTGTGAAAGCTGGCGGGAGCGAATGTCCGGAGCAGGCCGCCGTGGCTCGGTGCAGGTCGCGGCTGCGGTTGCGGTTCGCGGCATGAAAAAGCGCCCGGCGATCCCGCGGCTCGATGGCGGGCCGCAGACCATCCTGCTGGTGGACGACGTGGCCCGCACCGGCGAGTTCTACCAGGAGATCCTGCGCCTCGAGTTCAAGGACGGCGACGGCGACCGTTACCTGGAATTCGATCCCGGCGATGGCGGCGCGCTGTTGATCGTCAAACGCGAGGGATCGATCGCGCCGATGGCGAGTGTCGCCGCGGCCGGGTCCCCGGCCACGCTGACCTTTTCGATCACCAACGACGCCTACGCGACCTGGAGGAAGTGGCTGGCCAAATCCGGCGTCGAGATCGCGCAGGAGACCAAATGGATCCATGGCGGCCGCAGCCTTTATGTGATCGATCCGGACGGCCGGCGGGTGGAATTCAAGACGCCACCCAGTCCGAAGGGCAGTCCGGCTCCGGCTGACGCGCCCGCCGCGCCCACGGCCGCGCCCGCCCGACCGGTCGAGATTTCAGCGCCGGTGCCGGCTCCGGCCGCGGCGCCGGCGCCCGCGGAGACGGTGAAGGAGGCGATAACGTCCGGGAAAACAGCGGCGACGGATACGCCCGCGGCGAAAACGGCACCTGCCGCCAAGGAGTCCACCCCGGAAGCGAAGCCGGCCACGGTTCGGTCCGCGGGCGCCGCTCCGCCCATCCATGGCGTGGTGGAGACGATCCTTTACACCGACGATCTGGAGCGGGCGGTTCTATTCTACCGCGAGGCGCTGGGCCTCAAGCCGATGACGGGCGATGGCCATCGCTTCCAGGCCTTCGATGCCGGGAGCGGGCGGGTGCTGCTGCTCTTCAAACGGGGTGCCACCCTTGAGCCGGTCCCGGCCCCGGTGGGAATGATTCCGCCGCATGACGGCCATGGTCCCCACCATCTGGCCTTCGCGATCGCGGCGGCAGACTATGACGCTTGGTGCGCGCGCCTCCGGCAGCAGGGCGTCGCGATCGAGAGCGAGGCGCATTGGGAGCGCGGCGGCCGGAGCGTGTACTTTCGGGATCCGGACCGGCATCTCGTCGAGTTGGTGACGCCGGGCATCTGGGCGAACTACTGATCGGATTTTCGATTCTCGATTTTCGATTTCCGAGAGTTGGGGCGCGCCTCATGCGCGCCCGAGTTCTCGCCGGGCGAAACAGCCCTGGTCCTGCGCGCTTCAGCCGGCCAGCTTCTCTAGAGCGGCGCGGGCTCTCGCCTTGGCCGGCTCGTCGTACCTGGCCCGCGAAGGCATCGCCAGGCCGCGGGCGAGAGCGAAGCGGGCGCGCTCGTTCTGCCCAGCCGCAGCCAGCGCGATTCCGAGTTCGAGATGGTGGGCAAGTTCATCTGGCTCAAGTGCGGCTGCCTGGGTCAGGTGACGGATCGCTTCGTCGGCCGAGGCCGGGGGAAGTCCGCCGTAAAAAATCCGGACGAAGGTGCGCGCCACGCCTCCGAGCGTATTCACTTCGTGGTGCCAGCGACCCAGGACGTGGTGGGCCCACGCGTAGCTGGGATCCAACTGCAGCGCCCGCCCGGCCTCGTCCTTGACCCGGCGCGAATGGGCCACTTTTTCGCGCGGCCCGGAGTAGAGACCGATTTTGCCGTGGGAAATGGCGAGGGAGAGGACATTGACCGCGTTGCGCGGATCCAAGGCCACGGCCCGCTGCGCATAGTCCAGGGCGCGCTCCGCCTGGAGCCGGCGTTCGGCATCCGTTCCGAGCTCGTCCACGAGATCGGAGTACTGCCGGGCGATCTTCTGGAGGAGAAACGCGTCGGGCGGGCGCAGCTTCTCCGCCGCGAGGAAGAGTTCGAGGGCGCGACGGGAGTCGAGCCGTTGTTCGGCGGCGAGCGCCGCCTGCACCAGCGTTTCAACCTCGGTCGCGGCGAGGAGGCGCCCGCCGGGCCAGGCGAGCAGGAGCAGCAGGCAGAAGGGGATTCGCCACCTCATGGCAAAGGCCGGCGGCGTCGCGTTCACCGCCGCTCGAACAGGTAATGGCTCACGAGCCATTCCTGTCCGCCCTGGTAACCCCAGAGTTCGGCGCAACTCAGGTAAAAGGTGCGCCAGTAGGACCACCATTTTGTGACGTGCTCCGCGCCATAGGTCGCGGCGAAGAGGGGGCGAATCTCGGCCTCGTGGGCATCCATGTTCTGCAGCCAGTGCTCGGCCGTGCGCTGGTAGTGCGTGCCATCGACCTTCCAGTCGGACACCAGCCGAAGATCCTCCTGGAAGTGAGAGAGCAGATCGTGCGCCGGCATCTGGCCGCCGGTGAAGAAGTGCCGCGCCATCCAGTCCGAGGCATCGCGGGCGACAAAGTGATACGAGAACCGCGCGTGCGTAAAGATGTGCACGAAGAGTCGCCCGCCCGGCCGGAGCCAGCGCGCGACCCTGGCCAGCAGTTGCTGGTAGTTCTTCATGTGCTCGAACATCTCGACGGAGACGACACGATCGAAGCCCGCCGGCGTCGCCTCGAACACGTTCATGTCGCACGTCAGGATCGTCACGTTGGTCAGGCCGCGCTGGCGGGCGACGGCATCGATGTGCTCCTTCTGGGTCCGGGAATTCGAGACGCCCGTGATCCGGGCCCGGGGGAATTTCCCCGCGAGGTAAAGCGTGAGCGAGCCCCAGCCGCAGCCGAGCTCGAGGATGTCCTGGCCGTCGGCGATTTGCGCGCGTTCGACATAGAGGGCGAGCATCAGCTCCTCGGCCTCGTCGAGGGTCTCCTTCCCGGTGGGGTAGAGACAGCCGGAATATTTCAGCCGGCGGCCGAGGCAGTACTGATAGAACGCCGTCGGGACCTCGTAATGCTGCTCGTTTGCGGCGCGCATCTGCTCGGCCAGCGGCCGGGTCTTCAGATCGGCGACGTAGGCCGCGGCGTCGTAGCGAGATTCCTCGTCGCGGATTCGCTGGGCCAGCAGCCGACGGATGCCGACGCGAACGATCGCATCGGGCAGGAGGTCTTTTTCTAGGAGCTGATCCAGCATGAAGGTAAAACGATTGCGGCCCTTGGTCGGATGCTCACCCCACGCGGGAGGGGGCGCGATTCCGTGTCCGGAATGACATTTATTTTTTCGCCTCTCCCGGCCGCGGCGGCCACGGCACAAAGGCACTCGTGCGCTCCTGGTAGCGGCGGTAGGCATCGCCCTTGCTCCGGAGGCTCTGTTCCTCGGTGGCGGGGATGCCGGTGACGCGGAGAAGCAGGAACAGGATGATCGCGGGGCTGATCGCCGCGAGCCAGCCGAGCGGCGAAGCGAGGGCGAAGACGAAGTAAGCGACCCAGATCAGCCACTCGAAGAAGTAATTCGGATGCCGGCTGTAGCGCCACAGCCCGCGGTCGCAGACCTGCCCGCGGTTTTCCGGCCGGCCGACGAAGGCCGCGAGTTGCGCGTCGGCGATCGCTTCGCCGGTGAGGGCGATCATCCAGAGGGCCAGGCCCGTGATCTCCAGCGGGTGAAGGCCCGGCTTGGCGTTCCGCGTGATGAGGAGAAACGGCAGGCCGAGCAGGACGACCGACAGGGCCTGCATTTGGAAGAAGCCGAACATGCGCGGTCCGAAGTTCGCGGCCCAGTCCCGGCGCAACTGGCCGTAGCGGGCATCCTCCCGCGGGTGGTGCCGCGTCACGCGGACCAGGAGATGTGTGCCGAGGCGCAAACTCCAAGCCAGCGCGAGGCCGGCCAGCAGGAAGCGCCGGAGCGGCCAGCCGTCCGCGGCCAGGGCATAGAAGAGTGCGAGCGGCCCGAAGGCGTAGGACCAGCCGATGTCGACGACGCCGTAGTTGTCGAGCCGGCGGGCCATCAGATAGAGCAGGGCAAAGGCTCCGCCCAGCACCAGCACTGCGATGACGCCAAGGATCAGGGTGTTCACGGCACGGGATGGTCGCGGGCCTTTTCGGCGGTGGACCGGGCCAGCGCCGCGAGCCGCGCGTTCTCGATTCCGCGCAGGATGGGCCACGACGTGTAGAACACGACGAGTACGAGGACCGGCATGGCGACGGCCCAGAACTCGATCGCATGCAGGCTGGCCCGGCTGTAGTCCTGCACGAACTGCCACGGTTGATCGATCAGCTCGCGCTGCATCGCGCTGAAGTCGATCGCCATGGGCCCGCTCCCGAAGATCCGTGATCCCCAATGAAACGAGAAATAGATGACCGGCAGGTGGAGCGGGGTGAGGGCGATGTTGACGGCTTGGAGAATGGGCTGGTTCAGCTTCAGCACCACGCCGGCGGCGACGCAGAGCAGGGTGGTCGTGCCGAGGATCGGGAACAGCGCAAGGGCGCTGCCAATGGCAATGGTCAGGGCAATCTTTCGCGGCGTCAGACCCTGGGTGAGTTGGGCGACAATGGGGTCGACGACTCGCCGCTGCCAGCGCGTGCGCGGGGGCAGTGAGGTCGCTGGATTGCTTGGGTCGGGATCGGGCACGAGGGAGAAGCCCTAGCACGCTTTGGCCGGATGAGAAGAGGCGGGTTTCATCGTGGGATCACAGACGCGATCGGTGGATTCTTCTGCGCGCCTGGCCTCAAGCCCCAGCCGGAGCGAACCAGGCCACGGCCACGACCACCGCGCCGATGCCGGCGAGCGCCGGGCCGAGGAGACCGACCTTGTCATGCCGGGCCACCAGCAGCCCGCGAATCCCGGCCGCGGGATCGGCGCGGCTGAGTTCCAACAGACAGTAGGACGCCATCGCAATGTTCCCCAACAGCAGGATGGCGACGAGCCAGACGGCCCGCGCGAGCCCGGAGTTCTCCTTGGCGCACACCCAGACGAAGAACGTGATGAACCCCCAGTAGGCGTCGAACAGCGTGGCGATGAACCACGGATGCTGGAAGACCTCGCGCGGCACGGCGAAGAGCGGACACTGGAAACTCGCCCACGTCGTGACCGCGAGCATCGAGACGAGCACGCCGCCGAACAGGAGACGGAGGAGGCCGAACGACATCAGAGGCTGAGGTTGTTTGGGCGGGTGTGCAGCGTCTGCACGACCGAGATGTTCCGCAGCGCAAAGGCCGCCTCGCAGTAGCAGAAATAGTACGACCACTTGCGGAGGAAGCGTTCGTCGAAGCCGAGCGCCCGCACCTCGGCGAGCCGGGCCTGGAAGTTGTCATGCCACTGGCGGAGGGTCCGCGCGTAGTCGGGTCCAAAGTCCTTCACGTCATTCAGCACGAAGCCGCCGGCCTGGCTCAGGCGATCATTGACGCGGTTGAGCGAGAGCAGGAGCGAGCCGGGAAAGATGTGCTTCTGGATGAAGTCCACGCCCTGGCGCAGCCGGTCGTAGCGCGCGTCCGGGCAGGTGATGAACTGCAGGGCCACGAGGCCGTCGGGTTTCAGCACCCGATCGATCACGCTGGAGAACGCATCGAGGTAGTCGTGGCCGATGGCTTCCATCATCTCGATCGACACGATCTTGTCGTAGCGCCCCTGCAGCTCGCGGTAGTCGCGCAACTGGAGGTCGACGCGCCCGGCCAGGCCGGCGTCGACGATGCGGCGGCGGGCGAACTCGTATTGGGCTTTCGAGATGGTGACCGTCGTCACGCGGCAGCCATAGTGACGCGCGGCGTGCAGCGACCAGCCGCCCCAGCCGCTGCCAATCTCGAGCACGTGATCCGCCGCGGTCAGCCGCAGCGAGCGGCAGAGCCGATCGTTCTTTTCCCGCTGCGCGTCCTCGAACGACAGGTCGGGTGACGCCGCGGGCCAGAGCGCCGACGAGTACATCATCGAAGGCCCGAGGATGAGCTGGAAGAAATCGTTGGAGAGATCGTAGTGCTGCTCGATGTGCCGGCGGGCATTGGCGGGCGTGTTCGGCCGCAGGGCGTGCCGGAGGCGATTGGCGGCGCGCAGCAGGTTGAGACCGAGGTCGCGGGCCTGCCGGGAACCCGAGAGGGTGGGAGCCTGGTCGACGTTCAGGATGAACCAGCCGATGACGGCGGTGAGATCGTCGGTTTCCCAGTCGCCGTCGATATACGACTCCGCGAAGCCGATGTCGCCCGACCAGAAGCAGCGCCGGAAGAAGTCCTCGCGCCGCACCCGAATCTGCGCGAAGGGTGCGACGCCAGCCGGCAGGCTGAGTCCTGCCGCCTCGGTCGTGGAACCGAACTCCCGAACGGAATGGTCCGGCAGTTCGAGCCGCAGGTGGCCGCGGGTCATGGCGGCAAAGCTTCGCAGCACGGCCCGGCAGGCCAGCGATTCGCGGGTGCGCCCGGTCGCGGCGCCGACGGTCGAGGGATGGGGAGCGGGCCGCGCCGGCGAGCGGCGACACGGAACGGAGGGAGCGTTGGGCGATGGGCTCATTCGGAAGGGGTGACGGGAAGAAGGGAGACGTGGGGGCGGTACAGCGCGCGTTGTTCAGCCGCCCGCGCGGCCTTGGGAAAGCATGGCACGCGTTTCAGCCACAGGCAAAAGGCGTGCCAGTGAATTAGAGCGATGATGCGCAACGTGATCAGCGGGTACTTGATCGTGAACCACAGCAGCCGCCCGCTCGTGAGTGGTTGCCGGTTTCCCTGCAGCGTGGTCGTCAGCGTCCGTTCGGGGCCGACATAGTCGTCGATTTGGATCGAGAGCTGGTCCGCGGGGACGCGCAGCGTGAAGTCGAACGCGACGTCGACCTCGGAGAACGGCGAAACGTAGAAGTGCTTGGGCAGCCGGAGCCGAAAGGCCGCCCCGTCCGGCCCGCTTGTGCCGGGGCCGAGGAAGAAGGGCTTCATTTCGCGGAAGGTGTTCGTCACCTCCGCGATCGCCGCGACCGGCGCTCCCGCGCGGTCGAAGCAGAAATAGAACGAAACCGGGTTGAAGAGATAGCCGCCCACCCGCGGCAACGTCACGAGGACGACGCGGCCTCCCGCCAAATCCACTCCCTGTTCGGCGGCGTAACGGACGACGCGCTCCTTGAGCGTGGCTGGTTCCGAGGGCCGGGCCTCTTGGGTGGAGACCGGCCCATGATGCATCGTTTCTCCCGTCGGCAGGAAGTCCGCGTCGCGAAACGAATAGAGGTTGGCCCGGTCCCGGGAAAACCACCGCAGGCGCTGGGCCAGGCCGTCGAGTTCGTCGAGATCGATCGCGAAGTAGAAGAGCCGGTACGCGAAGCGGTGCCGACGCGGAGAGAACCGCGCGTGCATGACATGGCACTCGTATAAACAAGAATTCAAGCGGCGGCCGGTATTGCGTGGGGGGTGTTACGCGCGAGGACGGGTCGCTGGATGCGTCCGTCGTGGTGATGGGGCCAGCTTTCCCCGAACTTTCCCGTACGTCGAGCTATCCAGACGTGGACGAACCCCAGCCCGTTCCCGGATGGCCTAGGGTCGCAATGGCCGTGGAATCGAAAGGCGAAAATCGGCAGGCGCCACTCGCTCCCGCTCGCAGCCACAGGATTGTTTCCTGGATTCCTGGCTTCGGGCTCAACTACTCCGGCTCTTCGCGCGCTTCGGGCTCTTCGCGGCTTCGCGTGAGCCCGATTGGCGCGGCAGAGTTTCACGCGAAGGCGCGAGGCCGCGAAAGGACCCAGGAGGTAAACAGGAAGGCCGGGAAGAACGGGCTCGGGGCCGCCGGTTCAGGCCGCGGGCATCGACTTTGAAGCGGACGGCCGGCGGCTCCAGGGATCGCGGCCGAGCAGGAGTTCGCTTAGCCGCACGGCGCTGAGCAGGCCGTCCTCGTGGAACCCAAAACGCTGCCAGGCCCCGGCGTAGTAGGTCTCGGTGGTCCCGCGCGCCGAGGCGTTCAGGTCCGGCAGCGCAGCTTGGGCCTGGACGGCGCCGAGGCTGAACAGCGGGTGCTCGTAGTCGATGCGGCGCAGCACCCGCTCGGGCGCGATGGCTTCCGGGCGGTTGACCGAAACAAAGAAGTTCTCCCGGTTCGACACGCCCTGCAGCGAGTTCATCCAGTAGTGCGTCGCGGTCGAAACCCGGCCGGCCTCGTCGCGGTTGATCTCGTAGTTCCAACTCGACCACGCGCGGCGGGTCCGGGGCATCACGCTGGCGTCAGTGTGGAGCGTCGCGATGTTTCGCTGGTAGCGGAACTCGGAGAGGAGCCGGGCTTCCTGCAAACTGGGATTGGCCAGCAATCGCAGCGCCTGATCGCCGTGGCAGGCGAGGATCACCCGATCAAACGTTCGCGCCTCGCCGCTCGACGTCATCACGGTTACGCCCCGCGGCGTCCGTACCACGCGGGTGGCCGCCTCGCCGAGCCGGATCCGTGAGCGCCAGGGCGCCGTCATTTTCTCCACGTACGCTTTCGCTCCGCCCACGACCGTCCACCACGGGTGCTGGGTGCTGAGTCCGAGGAAACCGTGGTTGTGGAAGAACCGCAGGAGCGTCGTAGCCGGAAACTCGAGCATGGCCGCCGGCGGCGTGCTCCACACCGCCGAGCTCATCGGCACAAGGTAGAGGTTGAAGAAGTCTTCGCCATAGCCGCGCCGCTTCACGTAGGCCCCGAGCGTTTCATGGGCGGTGGCTGGGTCCGCCAGCGCGGCGACGGCCTCGGCATTGAACCGGTTCACCGCGGAGAGCATCCGCCAGAAGCGCGGGCGCAGCAGGTTCCGGCGCTGGGCGAAGAGATGATTCAGCGAGGAGCCGGCGAACTCCAGGCCGGTGTCGGCATGCCGCACGCTGAACGACATGGGAGCCGGCTGGATCGCGACCTCGAGCTCGCTGAAAAGGCGGGTCAGATGCGGGTAGGTGACCTTGTTGAACACCATGAAGCCGGTGTCGATCGCCAGTTCGCGCCGGGTGCCGGGCTCGAGGGCGGAGACGGTGTTCGTATGGCCGCCGATGTGGCTGTTCTGCTCGAAGAGCGTAACGTCGAAGTCGTGCTGCAGGAAATGAGCACAGCCAAGTCCGCTGATGCCGGTGCCAATGATGCCGAGGGAAGTCATGGATGAAGCCTGAGGCCGAGACTGCTGTGTTTACGCCTCATTCCTGCCGCCGGACGCACCGCAGGCTCCGTTCGTTGGGATTCCGCCCTCCGTGGCCGCGAGCGTGAGCGAGTGGAAGGATCGAAACGACTGGAACAAAGTCACACCGCCACTTGCTCACGCTCGCAGCCACGGAAAGAGCGTTGCTCCACGCATCGGTTTTGGCCTGCTCGCCGTTGCGAGGTCGCCATTCGCCCGTGACTGCGTCAGGCCAATGGCGGGGTCGTGGGCGTGGTCTCCGCCTTTGCCCCATCTTGGACCATGCCGGCGACGTCGTGGTGCATCGCCGGAGCCTCCGACTTCGAGGCCAGCATCGAGTGGGAACCGCTTGCGGTCGCCACGGCAATCGCGGCGGCGGCCGGCATAATTTTCTTGAATGGGGAAACTTCGGGATGGACGCTCGCGGCGCGCTGGGCGGCGGCGATCGACGTCGCATGATCCATGCGGGCGGCCTCCTCCATGATCGACTTCGGCACCGGCTTCAGACCCCAGATCAGCCCGGTCCAGGAGAGGGCTTTGAGGCCGTAATAGGTGGGATCGATTTCCCACCAGTGGAAGCCGTTGCGTGTCGAGGCCTGATAGCGGTGGTGATTGTTGTGCCAGCCCTCGCCGAGGCAAATGAGCGCGAGGATGAAGCTGTTGCGCGAGTCGTCGCTGGTGTTGAAGCGGCGCTTCCCCATCAGGTGGGCCATCGAGTTGATGCAGGACGTGCCGTGAAAGAGCGCGGTCGTGCTGATGAAGAAGCCCCAGATCAGCAGTTGGGAGCCGTTCGTGCCGAGACCGGGAGCGTAGGTCTCTAGGATC
Source organism: uncultured Opitutia bacterium (assembly GCA_903848965.1). GTDB lineage: Bacteria > Verrucomicrobiota > Verrucomicrobiia > Opitutales > Opitutaceae > ER46. Next base: position 17,429 of record CAINHV010000228.1, read on the forward strand.
ACACCCAAGCCGTAGATGAAGAGCGCGAAGAGGATCGGCACCGCGGTGTCGAAGCGGTTCAGCCAGACCAGCTCGGGATACTTCCGGAGGTCGTTGATCTTGGAGTAATCGGTCGGAAAGTTGCGGCGGCTCGTGATCCAGCCGATGTGCGACCACCAGAAACCATGGACATGGGGGGAATGGGCATCCTCGGGATCATCCGAGTGCTGGTGATGATGCCGGTGGTGGTACGCCCACCAGAGCGCGCCGCGTTGCACCGTCGTCGCGCCCCAGAGCGCGAGGAAGAACTGGCCGCCGCGCGAGGTGTGATACGTCTTGTGGGAAAAATACCGGTGATAGATGCCGGTGACGGCGAACATCCGGACGAAGTACAGGACCACCGCGGTCCAGACCGCGAAGGCGCTCCAACCCACCCAAATTACTCCGAAACACGCGACGTGCAGGATGATAAACGGAATGCACCGCATCCAATCCACCCGATCCGGCTGGGCCCGCATCTCGGCCTGGCGCTCGGGGCTATGGTCGGAATCGATCCATTGGAGGACCACGGCGGTACAGCGGCGGAGGAGTGAAGAAGGGACGGAATCAGTGACGGCCATGGATGGAAAAGAAGGTCGATACGGAATCTCTCCCGGCCGGTTCCTGCAAGCCGACTTTTTCGAGAATGCGGGCTGAAGTTTCCAGATACGCGGTCGGGCTTTCCGTGGCAGCGAGCGTGAGCGAGAATCCTCGAGTCGATTCACTGCTCACCATTCGCTCACACAGCCACGGAGCTCGGCCCTCCACGTGGGCCGCGGATCCCTTTTTGCGGCCCGCCACAAATTTTTGCTCGTTCAGTGACACGGTTGCTCGCGGCTACGAACGACGGAGTCCTAGTGAGCCGAAGCGCCCTCGGCCCGACCCACGCTGCGTTCAGCCACGATGCCCCGTCGAGTCAGTCGCCACGAGGGCACTAAGAAGAGTAAGAATGAGGACGATGATGAGTCTGGCGTGGTGCCGCCCCGAGAGCGAACGAGGGACCACCATAGGCAATTTGACCGAAAAGGGAATCCGCCGGCCTGCGCACACAAGCGCGGGCCGGCTCATCCTCCTTTCAATCCTACGCCGGCATCCTAGGCATCCTGTCCAAACCCCGCTGAATCACATGGCCCGCAGCACGGCGCGCACGGGGGATCCGTCGCCGCCGCGCAGTTTGAGGGGCAACGCGATCAACTCGTAGCAGCCGGGCACGACGTCGCGCAGATCGAGGCTTTCGAGAATCAGGATGTTGGCCGCATCGAGCAGGTGGTGGATGGCCATGTCGGTGTTCGTGAGGGGATCGACTGACGGCAGATCGAGGCCCATCAGGGTGACGCCCTGACTGGCGAGCCAGGCGGGTAGATCGCGATCCAGAAGCGGCCAGACGGAGGGGAACGTGTCGAGGTCGAGCCACGCGTCGGTGCGAAACAGGATTCGCGGGGTCGCGGCCAAGTCCGCGGCGGAAAGCCCGTCGAAGAGCCCGCGGTGGAGCGAGGCCTGGCCGCGTGCGTCGATCACCCGCGCTGGGCCGACGAAGTGTTCCGGTGGAAGCGCGTCGATGGTCGTGCCGCGATCGTTGTAATGAAACGGGGCATCGGCATGCGTGCCATTGTGCACGCTGAGCCGGAGCGTGCCGAGATTGCAGGGCTTGCCCTCGGCGATACGCAGGCTGAGCCGGAACGAGGTATCCGTGTCTCCTGGCCAGTGAGGCGAACCGGTGAAAAGCGGACGGGAAATATCGATGAGGGGTTTCGTCACGACGGGGGATTTTTGGACAGGATGCACAGGAAGGGCAGGCGGTGGATGGACAGGATAAAGGGGGTGGTAACGGGAGTGGCGGTCGGGGTGCTTGCGTTTAAATTGGAGGCTGGGCGCGCCAAAATTGAGCAGGAGCCCAACGTCAATTCCGGTGGCAGTGAGGTAGTGGACGGTTTGGACCTCGTGGGCGGTAGCGATCGCTTGAACCGCCTTGAGTTCGACGACAATCACGCGTTCGACGAGCAGATCCGGTGTAAAGTCGCCCACGACGGCCGATTCGTAGATCACGCTCAGTGACTTTTCTACCTGCACCGCGAGCCCCGCACGGCCAAGTTCGAGGACCATCGCACGCTTGTAGACCGACTCCAGAAACCCCGGTCCGAGCGCACCATGCACCCGCATCGCCGCCCCGATAATGGTGCGCGTTATCTCAGCGTATTTGTCCATGGTGATTTCCTTCCCTCATCTCCGGTTAATCCTGGTTCAAAATCTGGTTAATCCTGTCTAAAAATCTCCGACTCATCGTCAGCGATCTCGGTCAGCCGCGTCCAAACCTCCTTCCCCCGGAATTTCGGGTGGGCGCCCGATCCCCGATTTCCCATTGCGCCAGATTTTGCTCGCGGCTATCTCCCTCGGCACCGGACACCTCCGGCTCCCGCCATGTTCAAAGCCGTTCTCAAAACCATCGCGCTCCTCGTGATCTTTTTCGTTATGCTCTACGTGGGCATGAAGAACTCGCAGGAGATCGATTTTCATTTCCCGATCGCCGGCACCACGGCCCTGAAACCGATCCATGCCCCGGCGGCCTTGATCTACTTCGGGGTGTTTGCTGTCGGCCTGGTGGCTGGAACGATCCTGACCGCGGGCGGCGGTGGCAGCCGGAAGAAGAGCGGCGCCAAGGAAAAATAATCCCGCGACGTGACTCCCGTTGATCCAGCGCTGCTCCCGGCCACCGGGTTTCGCCCGGGTTCACTGCGGGGGGCTGAAGGATTCTACCGGGCCGCGCAGGACGAGGCGGGACATTGGTGGCTGCTCGATCCCGCCGGACACGCGTTCTTTGCCCGTGCCGTCCAGGGGGTGGCGCGGGGGAGCGATCCGGCGGCCGTCGCGGGCGAGGATCCAGCGGTTCGACTTTGGCGCTGGGGCTTCAACGCGGTCGGGGCCGGCGGCGACGGCACGGGTCGTGAGGATGGATTGCCGTACTTCGGGTCGGTTGATTTCTGCCGTGCGGGCGTGCCGATTGTCGCGCGAGGACTGCGGCTCCCTGATGTCTTTGCCCCGGATTGGCCGCGGCTGGCCGCCGAACGCGCGCTCGAAGTGTGCACCTCGCACGCCGCGGCCACCGAGCTGATCGGTTGGATCACGGATGAGGCCGCGGGCTGGGCGCAGCATCGCGCGCCCGCCCGGCCGTCGCTGCTGCAGCTCTGTCTCAGCCTCGAGCCGGGATTTGCGACCTACCACGCCGCTTGGGAGTTTGTCCTCGCGCTGCACGGCGGCCGGATCGAATCGCTCGCCCGCGCCTGGGGTGTGCCGCTGGCCAACAAGGAGGTTGTGCGCGAGCTCACCCGCGGTGAGAAGGCCCTCGCCACCCGCGGGTATCATCGCGACGAGGTTCGGTGGACGCGCGAACTGGCTCGCCGGTATTTTGCCACCACGGCGGCCGCGATTCGGGCCGCCGACCCACACCACCTTGTCTTGGGGTGCCGTTTCAACGGGCCGGTTGGCGCGGCGGTCCTGGCAGAGGCGACCTTTCCGGTGCTCGACGCCGCCATGCCCGACTGGAGCGAACTGCCTCCTGTGAACGCAGTCGGCCCGGTGATCGCGGGCAACGTCGATTGGACCGGCGAAGCTTTTTGGCAGGCCCCGCTCGCTCCGAACGCCCGCCCGGCGGGCGCGGCCGGCACAATGATCGGAGTCACCAAGGCGCGGACGCTCACCTCGGTCGAGCGGATGCTGCGCCGCGGCCGGGCGGCGTTGGAGCGGACGGCTCGACACCCGGCGGTGACCGGCTATGTCTGGCGCCAGTGGCAGGATGAACCTGGCGAGCAGCCGCCATTCGCGAAAGGCCTCGTCCATTTGAATGGCACCGAGGCCCGGGAACACACGGAACTGCTCACCCAGATCAACCGTCGCGCCGATTCCTTGCACGGATCCCCCCGTCGTACCTCCTCCCCATGAACGTCCTTCTCCTTCGCGCGTTCACCGTCGCCGCGGCCGTTGGCTGGGTGGTGGGTTGCCAGCACCTCGATGTCTCCTCCCAGGGCGATCCCGATCGCCTGCTCCGCGGCACCGTGACCGCGCAGGCCACGCTGCCGGCCGGGGCGGAGATTGTGGTGCGGCTGATCGATCCCGCCACAGCCGGCGAGGCCACCGCGCCGGTGCGCAGCGATCTGCCGCTCGGCGATCGCGCCCGGCCCCCGGCGATCGAGCGGCCCGTGGGCGAGTATCGGATCGTCCTGGACGCGATGACGACGGAGCCGGTGCCCTTCGAGCTAGAGTATCGGGCCGAGGACACGACGCTGCGGCACGGGCTCAACGTGGACGTGAAGATTTCCTATGGCGGCCGGTTGCGCTTCCGGACCCTGAGCGCCCAGGTCGTGACGCTCGCCTCGTCGCCGTTTCCCCAGGACATCGCGGTCCAGCCGGTGCCGTGATGGGAAACGCCCGTTCCGGCGAAAGTATGCCGTCGGAGGTGTCAGGGCGAGCGGGCCGTCGGGCGCGCACGAGGCGCCCCCTACAAAATGCGCGTTACGAAATGCGCGTTACGAAATGCGCGTTACGAACTGCGTGTAGGGGCGTGGCTCGTCCACGCCCGATTGGCTTCGAGAATTCTCAATTCCGTTCCGACTGCACGATCTCCGCTCAGGCGGGCGGACGGCACTCGAGCATCTCAGCGCCGCCGCCTTCCGGGGTGAGTTTCACGGGCCCGAGACCCGCTGGAAAGAGCACCTTGTCGTAACAACGGAGGCGGTGCGTTTCGCCGCCGGCCTCCACGACCACGCTGCCATCGGTGACAATCCCGATCGTGAACTCGGCCTCGTCCCGCGTCAGCGGCCCGCCCAGGTGCGTCTTCGTGACGCGAAAGCAATCGGTCTGGGCCGGGCCGATTAATTCGTCCTGCCACGAGCCAGGTCCGAGTTCGCGCCGCCGCCGCGGCTGGCAGCGCACGCGAGCGTCGAGATCGGCGGGGGTGAGTGGAGCGAGGTTGAAAACCGGGAGGCTGAAATCGAGATCGTGGCCCATGAAACGCGCGCCCTCCGGCAGGACATAGCCGGCGCGTTCGAATTCGAAACGCACCACGAGGTCACTCGGCTCCTGGATCTCGACCATGAAGACACCGGCGCCGAGCGCGTGCGGCGTGCCACCGGGGATGATAAAGGTGTCGCCCGCCTGCACCGCGATCTTGTCGAAGCACTGTTCGATGGCGGCGATGTCCTGCGTCACGATGTACTCGCGTAACTGCGCGACGGTCGGCGGCCGCTGAAAACCCACGTAGATGTAGCCCGTGGCCTCGGCGAGCGAACCCGGGGGACGAACGGAGAGCACGTGGTAGGCCTCGGTCTTGCCGCTGGGCGCACCCATCACGCGGCGGGCGAACTCGCGCGTCGGGTGGACCTGGAAATAGAGCCGGGTGCCGCTGTCGAGGTACTTCACCAGGACCTGCGGCTGGGCGCCGTACTTCTTCACGTGGGCCGCGCCGAGAAAATATTCAGGGTCGCTGGCGAGCAGCGCGGCGAGATCGCGTGGCGCCGGATCGTGGCCGATCCGGACCTGCGACACGCCCTCGGCAATCTGTTCGCGGCCCTGGTTCACCGCGCGCGTGGTCGACGCGATCCATTCCTCGGACATCCGCGTATCCGTCGGATTCGGATTGCCCGCCAGTTGCTCGAGCGTGCAGCCGCCGGGATACGGGCGCCAGACGCGGTTGGGGGGCAGGACGATGAGTTTGTGGCGGTGGGCGGACATGCGGAAAGGGGAGCCGGCGCGGGAAAGGTTCAGCGGAGCCGCCGGGCGGGCAACGAATTCCTCCGTCGCGGGCCACTCAACGATACAGCCAGAAGCGCCGGCTTTGGTCCTGGTAGATCCTGGCCTGTTCGCGCCACGTGCGCAGCCAGGCCTCCATGTCGACGCGCGCGCCCTTGGTGGCGAGATCGTTGAGCAGGGCCGCAGAGCCGACGTGGACGAGGAACTCGCGCCGCTTGGCTGGCGTCAGGCCGGCGAAGGGATTCTTCGGCTCGAGCCGGCAGGCGATCTTCATGAGCCAGAAACTCAGATCACACGGCTGCCAGTCTTCGTAATCCGTGACTTCGACATAAAGTCCGGTGCCAGGCTGGCCGTTCCTCCGATCCGGTCCGGCGACGCGCCGGAAGCGAAGACCGGGCAGATTCAACGCCCGCAACTCACGCTCCACGACGTCAATCCGCGCGTCGAGATGCGCGATTCCACGAAACGGATACTGGACCCCGACGCCATGACGAAACCCGCCGACAATGCAGCCGAGGCCCGTCATGGGATAGCCCATCACCGCGGCGAAATCCTGAATCCGGGTCGAGGTGGGGATGAAGGTCAGGCCGGTTTCCGGCCAGCGCATCGCCCGCGACCAGCCCCGCATCGGGACCACCGTCAACCGGCCCGCAGCCCGCAGCTTTTCAGGAATCGCGAGGATGCCGGGGGCTTCAGGCGCCTCCTTGGCCATGCGCGCGAGCTCGCCGATCGTCATGCCGTGCACGTAGGGCACCCGGAAGGCGCCGACGTAGCTCTTGATATCCGCATCGAGCGGCGGACCGCTGACCTTGAGCCCACCGAGCGGGTTCGGCCGATCGAGGACGATCAGTTCCTTGCCGTTCTCGAAGCAGGCGATCATCGCCTGCTTCATCGCGCTGATGAAGGTGTAGCTGCGCGTCCCGATGTCCTGCATGTCCACCACCAGCGCATCGATGTTCTTGAGCTGGGCCGGCGTGGCCTTGGTGACGGGCGGGTTGTAGAGCGAATGGACCATCAGCCCCGTCCGGGGATCGATGCGGTCGGGAAACCGCACCTCGGCTGCGAACTCATTGTAAATGCCATGCTCCACTGCGTAGAGGGCCACGAGGTTGACTCCGGGCGCGCGCCGTAGGACCTCGATGGTGGAGACCCCGCGACGGTTCACACCCGCCGGGTGCGTCAACAACCCGATCCGTTTCCCTTTCACGGCGGCGAAGCCGTCCGCCTCGAGCACGTCGATGCCCAGCATCACAGGTGGAGATTTCTCTCTCGGGGCGACTACGACGGGTGCGGGCTTGGGCGCCGGCGCCGGTGGAGGTGACGCCGGCTCGGGCCGGCTCGCGCATCCACCGAGGACGAGCGTGAACGCGAACAGAAGAAACTGGGGCAGGGAAAAATAAGAGGCCTCTCGGGGCATGAAGGGCATGACAGTGAGTGCCGCGATGATCCGGTCCAGCCCGTTTCCGGATGAAGGAACGGCGGCCTGATATCGAAAATCGAGAATCCAAAATCCAAAATCAATACAGCCAATACTTCCGGCTTTGGTCGCGGAAGAGCCGGGTTTGCTCCCGCCAGCGGCGCAGCCACGGCCCGAGATCGATGGCCGCGCCGTCGCGCGCGAGCGCGGCGAGAAATTCCCTCGAACCGAAGTGCCGCAGGAAGAGATCGAATTGGCGGCCCGGCGCCGGCGCGAATGGGTTCTGGCCCGTGAGCCGGCAGGCGAGCTGCATCAGGTGGAAGTTCAACTCCGTCGGCTCCCACGCCTCCTCGTCCACGATGTCGACATAGATTCCGCTCATCGGCTGGCCCCCGCGATCGCGGCCCGTGACGCGGCGAAACCGGACGCCCGGCACGCGCAGGCCCTGTAGTTCCCGTTCGAGGACGTCGAGCGGCACGCCTTTGCAGCTCAGGCCGCGGAACGGAAAACTCGTCCCCACGCCGTGGCGGAAACCGATGTCCATCCGTGGCGGATCCCAGAAGGTGGCGAGGCCGGTCATCGGATACCCTTGGACGGATTCCCAGTCCGGCAGGAGGCCCGAGGTGGGAATCCATTTCAACCCGGTCTCCGGCCATCGCATCGAGCGCGTCCAGCCCCGCATCGAGATCACCGTGAGCTTGCCGCGCTGGCGAACGGCCTCGGGGAAATCGAGCCCCGGCGCGCCCTTGGCCATCCGGGCAAGTTCGCCGAGGGTGAGCCCATGCACGTAGGGAACGCGGAAAGCGCCGACGTAATTCTGATGGGACAGCGAGGCGTCGAGCAGCGGACCCCCGACCTTGATTCCGCCAAGTGGGTTCGGACGATCGAGCACGATGACCTCGACGTCGTTTTCGAAGCAGCCCTCAAGCGCGCGTCGCATCGCGCTGGCGAAGGTGTAGCTGCGCGTGCCGATGTCCTGGAGATCGATCACGAGCGCATCGATCCCGCGAAGCATGGCCTTGGTCGGCTTGCGCGTGGCGCCGAAGAGCGAGTGGACCGGCAGGCCGGTGCGGGCGTCCACCGAACTTGCGACCGTGGCGTTGGCCGCCGCGTCTCCGTAGATTCCATGCTCGGGCCCGAAGAGCGCGACCAGCTTTACGCCCGGGGCGTGACGCAGCACCTCGATCGTGCTGCGGCCCTGGCGGTTGACTCCGGCCGGATGCGTGAGGAGGCCAATGCGCTTGCCCTGGACCACCGCGAAGCCGCCCGCCTCGAGCACGTCAATGCCTAGCATGATGGCCGGCGCGCCGCCCGCCGAGGGCTCCGCTAGCTCGATCTTAAATTGAGGGACGGCCGGGGCCTTTCCGACCAGAGCCCCGCTCGCGGCCAGCATCCCGCCTGGCAAGCCGGCCAGCAGCCAAAGCCACCCGGCCCACGAAAATCTGAGCGCTCCCCGCATCGATGCGCAGACATGCCGCCCCCGCCCCCGCCGGTCCAGCCCCATTCCGCCGGGGCCCCAGGCCGACGTGTAACGCATTACGTTACACATTGCCGACGAGCCCAGCGCCTTGGGCCGGCGGTTAGCCGAGGTCCTCGCCCTTCCGACGGGCGTCCAACCAGATCAACAGGAGCAGCGTGCGCTCGGCGTCGGGAAGGTAGCGACGGCGATTCAACAGGTCGTAGATCCGCTGCCGGGGCAGCCCGAGAATCCGGGCGAGACGGGCCTTGTCGCCGTGGCGGACGAGATGGCGGGTGACTTCCTTGGCGAGTTCGCTCCACAGGGGAGTTTCCAGCCCTGGCTTCAGTGTTTCATTGCGACCCGGGTGACGAATCCTTTGGGCCTTGAGGCGAGCCTCCCGCAGCGAGTCCCGCGCGACCTTCATCAGGGCGAGGGCGAGATCGGTGGTGAGTTGGAATCCGGGCTCAAGCCGTTCGAAAACGTCAGGGTTCGTCATCCCATGACGCGAATCTTTGTTGGGTTGGCCGCCAACGGCCGGCGAACCCCACTTTCGGGGGCACGGGCTTCGTGTAACGTAATACGTTACACGTCGGATCGGGCGGAGCTGGGGGTGAAGGGATACCGCGTTAGGCGTGGAACACGCGGTGGACGGCGGCGGCGAGGTTCTCGGAGGCGGTGGCGAGGGCGCGCTCGAGGGGCATGCCAGCGGGAGTGATGGCGTGGAGCGCGAGGTTTTCGCGGGCCCCGGCCGTCACCTGACCGGCGAAGACGTGGACCGGCTTGCCCAAGGCGAGCGCCCGCGCGGCGACGGCGCCGGGACCTTTCCCGCTGAGCGAACTTTCGTCGAAGCGACCCTCGCCGGTGATCACGAGATCGGCCGAGGCGAGCCGCGCCTCGAGATCAAGCCAGGCGGAAACGAGTTCGAATCCGGGCAGCAGCTTGGCCCCGGCCGCGGCCATCAGCCCGAAGGAAATACCGCCCGCGGCGCCGGCGCCGGGCAACTCCATCAAGTGATCCGAGGTGCCACTATGGGAACACAACAGGAGGGCGAGCCGGGCGGTCTCATGATCGAGGCGCGCGAAGTCCGCGGGACGGAGTCCCTTCTGCGGTCCGTAGATCGCGGCGGCACCGCGGGGGCCGAGCAGCGGGTTGGTGACGTCGCAGGCAATGAAGATCGGCGGGAGCGGGGGATCGATCCGGCCGGAGATGCGGTTGATTTCGCGCCAGCGGGCCGGGATCGGAAGCTCCACCCGTCCGCCGCCCGCCGTTTCGAATTTCAGCCCGAGTGCAGCCAGCGCTCCGAGACCAAGGTCGTTCGTCGCACTGCCGCCGACACCGAGCAGGATCGCATCCACGCCGAGTTCGGTCGCGGTGCGCATGAGTTCACCAGTCCCAAAGGTGGTCGTCTCCCAAGGATCGCGATCGCGCTCCGAGAGCAGCGCGAGGCCGGAAGCCGAGGCCATTTCGATGACCGCGATCGTGGCCTCGGCCCGGCCGGCGCGGGCGGCGGGAGCGACGAGCGCACGGGCCGCCTCGGGAATACTTGCGAGCGGCACGATGCCGACCGTGGCCTGAACGATCTCGCCGCGCGGGCCGTTGACGGAAGACGCGATGACCTGGCCGCCGGCGGCTCCGGTCAGGATGTCACAGAAGCCCTCGCCGCCGTCGGCGAGCGGGCAGACATCGAGGGTCCAGCCGGAGGCGACCGGTCCGAGGGCGCGGGCCGCGATCTCGCAGGCTTCGCGGGCGTTGAGAGAGTCCTTGAACTTGTCGAAGGCGAGGAGAACGCGCATCGCCGCGAACGTGGGTGGGCGGGCGGGGAGTTTCAACCGCCGATGTTAAGCGGAAAGAAATGCCGCACGGCGGCGCGTTCCAGGGCTTGGACAGGAGGGACAGGATGCGGAAACGGGATGAAACAGGAGGGCTGAGGGCGGTGGAGCCTGAAGCTAGGAAATCAGGAAGTTCTGACTAGATAGGGTCACGCATGTCCTGGATTCCGAAGTGGGCATCGTAGCCCGCGGCGTGAGCAGCGGGACGACTTTAGGCGAAGCA
>CAINHV010000229.1 GCA_903848965.1 uncultured Opitutia bacterium
GGCCCGAGACGGGAACCAGCCACCCGCTCACGCTCGCAGCCACTGATGGTTTACTGGATTCGGGCTCAGGCTACTCCGGTGCTTTGTGTCTTCGAGACTACTCCAGAAAGCGCTCCAGCAACCGCCGGTCGCGCTTCGTCGGCCGGCCGCTGCCTTTTTCGCGCGCGAGCAACTGCTGCCCGCTGCGCTCCCGGGCGCGGGCAAATTCCTCGGGCGGAGTGAGGTCGGTACAATATTGCGGCACGAGCTTCGCACCCACGCGGGAACGCGGTACCGCCACGACCTGCACCGTGCGCCGAAACAGGCCTTGCTGCACGACAATGACCTCGCCGGCGTGCACGTCGCGTCCGGGCTTCGCCGGGAGTTCGTTGATCGTCACGCTCCCCGCGCGGCAGGCGCCGCCCGCCAGGCTGCGGGTCTTGAAAATCCGCATCGCCCACAGCCACTGGTCGACGCGCGTCGCCGACTTTTCGTCCGGGGTCGTCACGAGGCGGCGAACTTGGGCCCGAACCGGCAACGGATCGGGCCGCGACCCACGGCGGAGGAGAGAACGGTTTTCACAGGATACAACAAGACCGCGAGTCTGCGCGACTCGCGGTCCTGGACAATTCCGATCTGGCCGGCCGGGCCGGATCGGTTACCTGCGGCCGAATTCGCGGCGAAACCAGTCGCTGATCAGCACCTTGTCGTAGCGCAGCGGATCGCTGCGGTCGGTGAAGGCGGCCATGGTCAGGTAATTCCGGTCCGTGAGCTCATCCTTGCCTTCCTTGATCACGGCGCCGCTGGCGTCAGTCACGCGATAGGAGAACGCCATCCGCGGCGGATAGATGTCCTTCATCACGCGGATGTGATCCCGCGACGCGGACTGCACGGGAGGGAAGTCACCCGCGAGGTCGATGTCCGTGAAGGTGACCTGGACCCTCTGGCCCTCCGGGAGGTATTCGCCCGAGAGCTTGCCCACGTGGTCGCGGAGGTTGTCGAGGTAGCCGTTGCGGTCGCCGGTGTCGTTCAGCGAACTGCGAACGTCGGTGAACTTTTCCGCCTCGAGGAATATCACCTCGGCGCGGCCGGTGTTTTTGGTGGACGACGAGGCCTTGGGGCTCACGCCGAAGGCGAGTGCCGGAACCAAGCCTGCAAGTGCGAGGAGAAGGATTCGATTGGGTTTCATGATGATTTGATACTTGTGTGGTGGCTTGGAGCGGGTTGCCCGGCGCTATGTTCCATTACAGAATTGAAAGCCGCGGGTGGAACCGGGCTCGCGGTGCAAGCGGATGGATTGCAAGCCAGGGCAAAAGGCCGGCGAGGCCGGAAGGATGCCATCAGAAATGTGACAGACCTGGGTAACCTCATGCCGTAGTGTCGGATCTCTACTGCCCTGCAGTCGGACTTTAGGTCACCACGTAGTTGCCTTGGTTGGGGTAGCCCTGCCCGTGAGGGCAGGGACTTCTTTATTGCTCCGCTCTATCAGATCCCGCTGCTCCCGCCGCGGGCTACAAGGTTCACCTGTTCGCGATTTCTACTGTATCGACCGGCCAAGGCCGAGTGACCGGCGCTCGCCGCCGCTTTATCCAGCCGAGGCCGTGATGCTCACCAGCACGAACTTGCTCGTCGGGGTGTTGCTCTTCTCCGCCACGCTGTCGATGGGCACGAGCACGTTCGCCTCGGGGAAGTAAGTGGCCACGCAGCCGCGCGGAATCCGATACGGCGCGATCATGAAGCCCGGCGCCACTCGCTCCACGCCACCGTGCCGGTTCGTGAGATCGACGCGCTGGCCTGGCTGGAGCCCGGCCGCCCGAATGTCGTCTTCATGCATGAACACGACGCGCCGGCCGCCAAAGATTCCCCGATAGCGATCGTCGAGCCCATAGACCGTGGTGTTGAACTGATCGTGCGTCCGAATGGTCATCATCACGAATTCGGCCGGCATCCCGGCGGCCAGCCGGCGTGCGTGCTCGCTCCAGAACCGCGGCAACGGAGCGACGATGAAGTTGGCCCGGCCCGTCGGCGTCCGCCATTCCCGGCGATCCCGCGGCGCGTTCGGCAGGTAGAACGGCCCGCGCCGCACGCGCCCGTTGTAGTCCTCGAATCCCGGAATGACCCGCGCGATGCGATCGCGGATCAAGTCGTAGTTGCCTTCGAACTCAAGCCACGGAATGGCCTCCGCGCCGGCCGTCTCCGCCCCGAAGAGCGCCTGGGCCAGCCGGCACACGATCGCGGGTTCGCTCCGGAGCTGCGGTGACGCCGGGGCGAGGCGGCCCCGCGAAGCGTTGATGATACCCATCGAGTCTTCGGTCGTGACGAACTGCCCGCCCCCGGCCTGGACATCGCGCTCGCTGCGCCCGAGGCACGGCAGGATCAGCGCGGTGCGACCGGTGACGAGATGCGACCGGTTGAGCTTCGTGGAGACCTGGACCGTGAGACGGCAGCGCCGCAGCGCGTCCGCGGTGAACGCCGTGTCCGGCGTGGCCGAGAGGAAATTGCCGCCGAGGCCGAGGAAGACCTGGACGCGCCCCGCGTGCATCGCCTGGATCGCGTCGACGGTATCAAGCCCGTGGTGACGGGGGGACCGAAAGCCGAACTCCGCATCGAGCCGCGCGAGCCAGTCTTCGGGCATCCGTTCCGAAATACCCATGGTGCGATCGCCCTGGACATTCGAGTGTCCGCGCACCGGACAAACCCCGGCGCCCGGCCGGCCGATCTGCCCGCGCAGGAGGAGAAAGTTAACGATCTGCTGGATGGTCCCGACGGCACTCGGTTGCTGCGTCAGTCCCATCGCCCAGCAGCAGATCGTGGCGCGGGACTGCGCCGCGATCGCGGCCGCGGACTCGATGGCGTCACGCGTCACGCCGCTGCCGGCGACAATTTCGTCCCAGCTCGTGGCCGCAAGATCGGCGGTGAGCGCGGCCAGGCCCACCGTGTGACCGGCCAGGAATTCATGGTCGAGGACCGACCCGGGGGCCGCGGTCTCGGTGGCGAGCATCGCCTTCATCAAGCCCTTGAAGAGCGCCAGATCGCCGCCGATCCGCACTTGCAGCCACAAGTCCGAAAGCTGCCGGCCCTCGCCGGCGAGCGTCTGGAGCATCTTGAGCGGATGGAGGAAGTCCTGCGGGTTCTTGAAACGATCGGTGCCGATCTCCGGGAGCGGGTTAATCGAGACAATCTTCGCGCCGCGCGCCTTGGCGGCCTCGAGCGCCGCGAGCATCCGCGGGTGGTTGGTGCCCGGGTTCTGGCCGACGACGAAGATGGCGTCGGCGAGGGCGAAGTCCTCGAGTTTCACCGTGCCCTTGCCGATCCCAATGCTCTCGGTCAGCGCCACGCCGCTCGATTCGTGGCACATGTTGGAGCAGTCTGGAAGATTGTTGGTGCCGAAACGCCGGGCCAGAAGCTGCCACAGGAAGGCCGCCTCGTTGCTGGTCCGGCCGGAGGTGTAGAAGGCGGCGGCGTCCGGTGAGGGGAGCCCGCGAAGCTCGTTCGCCATCAGCGCGAAGGCGGCTTCCCAGGCGATGGGTTCGTAGTGCGTGGCGCCGGGGCGCAGCACCATCGGTTCCGCCAGCCGGCCCTGGGCGTTGAGCCAATGATCCGACTCGTCGGCGAGAGCGGTGACGGACCGGCCCGCAAAGAACTCGCGGGTCACGCGCTTCGGTGTCGCTTCGTCGGCGACGGCCTTGGCGCCATTCTCGCAAAACTCGAACCAATGCCTGCCGGTGTCCGGGCTGGGCCAGGCGCACGACTGGCAATCGAAGCCATCCTGCTGGTTGACGTCGAGGAGGGCCCGCGTGCCCCGGAGCACGCCCATCGAGCCGACGAGCCGGGCCGTCTGGAGTACGGCGGTCACGCCGGCCGCGGCCGCGCTTGGTGTTCCAACGCGCGGAGCGTCGCGCTCGAGCGGCGGGAGGGCGGAGGGCAGCGGGTCGGCCATGTTGGCCAACGTGGCGGGCGCCGCCATCCGGTTCAATCCCGGGCGTCACTTCGCATTCCCATTTTCCTTTTCGCCGGCGCTCGGTATGATGCGACCGGCTGCATGTTCACCAATCTGCTTCATCTCATCACCGGGCGGACCACCCCGGATCTCGAGCGCAACGCCTTCGTCGAGGCGGTGTACGTCCACACGTCGGAGCGCCGGGATGCCCGCGTGGAGCGCTTCATCCTGATCTGCTGGGTCCTGATCGCGGTGAAACACGTGATCGTGATTTGGGCCTGCGCGCACTATCCCGTCCCCTTTCATCAGCTTTGGATCAACTTTCCCACCTGGCTGCTCGGCGGACTGGCGACCGGCATATATTACCACCGCGTCCGGAAACAGTAGCGCCGACCCGTCTCCCGTAGATCCGCCCTTCCTCTTCTCCCTTCCTCAATCCCGGGCCGTGCAAATCGATGTCACA
>CAINHV010000230.1 GCA_903848965.1 uncultured Opitutia bacterium
CCGGGTGAAATGCGGCCGCTGGCGGACATGATCGAGCCGGACGTATCGCTGATCACGCTGGTGGCCTCCGCGCACACCGAGGCGCTGGGCGGACTGGAGGGCGTGGCCCGCGAGAAGGCGGTTCTTCCCGCGGCGACGCGCGCCAGCGGCGTGGCGATCTTCTCGCGCACGACCGCGGAGCACGCCGCGTTTCGCGAGCTGGGCGTGCGATCGATGGTGGTCGAGCGGACCGATGTGATCCGCCCGACCGAACCGCCGAAAGACAAGGTCCACTTCACGATCTCTCATCGCGGCGACGAGACGGCGATTGTCTTGGCCTACGGGACGCCGCCGCCACTGATCTTCACGCTGCGCCGCGTCAGCGAAGGGATGGCCCAGAACGCGGTCGTCGCGATCTGTGCCGCACTCTGGCTGGGCGTCCGGCGCGAGGCGATCCAGGCGCGGCTCGGCGGCTGGCAGGCCGCACCGTTACGGGGCGAGATCCGCCGCGAGGACGGACGGTTGCTTTATCTCGATTGCTACAACGCGAACCCGGCCTCGATGGCGGACGCGCTCGAAGCCTTCGACGCGCTGGTGCCGGCGGGGATGCCCCGCCTCTACGTGATCGGCGGCATGGAGGAACTGGGAGCGGAGGCCGCGGGGCAGCACCGCGCCATCGGCCGGTTCCTGCGGATGGGCCCGGAGGATCGGCTGTATGTGATCGGGACGTACGCCGAGGAGGTTTGCGCGGGCCTGCTTGAGCAGGGCGATTATTCGCGCCAGTTGCAGATGGTGTCGTCGCTCGATCCGGCCGCGACGGCGGTGGCGGAGTGGCGCGGGGCCATCTTCGTGAAGGGTAGCCGGCGTTACCAACTCGAGCAGGTGCTGCCGCACCACGCGGGCTCCGTCCACGCCTGAGCCCATGCTCAGCTACCTCGCCAACTATTCGGAGTACTTCGGGCCGCTGCGGCTCTTCGAGTTCCGCACGGTGCGCACGGTGCTGGCGGTGCTGACGGCGCTCGGCATCGGCTTCGCCATCGGGCCGATGCTCATCCGGTACTTCCGCGAGCTGAAGCTCGGCCACGGTTACATCGACGATCGGACGGGCGCACTCGGAGCGACCTATTTCGACAAGAAGAACACACCGACGATGGGCGGACTGATCATCTTCCTGTCCGTTTTCATCAGCGCCTTCCTCTGGGCCGCGCCGAACATCTGGGTCATCGTGAGCCTCTTCGTTTATGCGGCGCTCACGATTCCGGGCTTCCGCGACGACTACCTGAAGGTCGTGCACAAGAACCGGAACGGAATCTCGTCGCGCGAAAAGCTGGCCTGGCAGTCTTTCGTGACCCTCGTCGCGCTCGGGTTGCTGCTCTGGCATCCCCTGAGCGCGGAGAAGGTTCGCGAGCTGTGGGTGCCGTTCGTGAAGCACGCGGTGGTCTCCTATATGCCGTGGTGGCTGCTGTTGCTGATGATCTACCTCTGGGTCGTGGGCTTCAGCAACGCGATCAACCTGACCGACGGGCTCGATGGGCTCGCGGTCGGGTGTACGATCACGGTGGCGCTCGTGTTCGCGATTATGGCGTACGTGGCGGACCATGTGTTCCTCTCGGAGTACCTGCTCATCAGTCACGTGCCGGGGACGAGCGAGCTCACGGTGATCTGCGGCGCGCTCATCGGGGGCTGCATGGCGTTCCTGTGGTTCAATTCCCATCCGGCTGAAGTTTTCATGGGTGACACCGGGTCGCTGGCGCTGGGCGGATTGATCGGCGTCATGGCTTTCATGATTCACCAGCCGTTCACGCTCGTGATTGTGGGCGGCGTCTTCGTGATGGAAATGCTCTCAGTGGTCCTGCAGGTGTCGTGGTTCAAGTTCACCCGCTGGCGCTTTGGCGAAGGCCGGCGCGTCTTTCTAATGGCGCCGATCCACCATCACTTTCAGAAAAAGGGCTGGCCGGAGTCCAAGGTGGTTCTGCGGTTCTGGGTGCTTTCACTCGGCTGCGCGCTGGCCGGCCTGGCGACGTTGAAACTGCGCTGAGCATGAATGCGACGCTCCCCCTGCCGCCCGCCTTTCTCGCTCCGCTCCTCGTCCAGCCGGTGGCGGTGTTGGGCGCCGGCGTCAGCGGCCAGGGCGTGCAGGCCCTGCTGGCGGCCCTCGGCGTCGAAGCCGTGGTGTACGATGCGCGCGGGACGGAGTTTTCCCACCGCGCAGCCACCGCGCACCGGTTGGCGATCTTTTCGCCGGGCTTTCCGCCCGATCATCCGTGGCTCGAGTGGGCCCGCGCCGCGGGAGTCGAATGTCTCAGCGAACTGGATCTGGCGTCGCTCTTCTGGCGCGGCCAGATTCTGGCGATCACCGGCACCAACGGGAAGACGACACTGACCGAATTCCTGACTCACGCGCTGGCCGGCGTCGGGCGAGTGGCAGAGGCCACCGGAAACATCGGCCGGCCCTTCTCGCAACTTGTGGTGTCCCGCCAAGGCGGTGCAAAGGATCACCTGGCGGTGTGCGAAGTGAGCTCCTTCCAGGCGGAGACGTTGCGGCACTTCCGGGCGGACGCGACGCTGTGGACAAATTTTGCCGAGGATCATCTCGAACGTCATCCCGGCCTCGAAAATTACTTCGGTGCGAAATGGAACCTGGTCGCCCGCCCGGGCCCCGTTCAGCCAAGGGCGGTCCGCGGACCGTCGGTCTTTGTCGGCAGCTCGGTTGAGCGGTTTGCCCGCCGGTTCGATCGCCCCCTCGCGGCCCTCGTCGCGGTGCCGACCGAGAACCAGCCGGCGGATGAACGCCTCGCGGGAACCGTCTTTGCGGAATATCCGCAACGGGAGAATTTCCTGCTCGCCGCCGCCTGGTGGCAGGCCGTGGGTCGCCCCTCGGCGGCGCTGGTGGCGGCGGCGCAGAGCTTCCGTTTGGGGCGTCACCGGCTGGCACGGGTGGGGGAGTCGGAGGGCGTCGCCTACTGGAACGACTCGAAGGCGACCAACTTCCACGCCGTCGAGGCGGCACTCGCGGGTTTCACGGGCGGGGTGATTCTCATCGCGGGGGGCAAGTCCAAGGGCGGCGACCTCGCCGCCTTCGTCCACCGCCTCGCGCCGCGGGTGAAGCAGATCGTGCTCATTGGCGAAACGAGCACGGAACTCGCCTTTCATTGTTCGGCCTTTCGCGTGGCGCACACGATCGCGCAGGGGCTGTCCGAGGCGGTGCGGCGCGCCGCGGAACTGGCGGCCCCCGGCGACCACGTGCTGCTGAGCCCGGGCTTCGCGAGTTTCGACCAGTTCCGGAGCTATGAGGATCGCGGGGATCAATTCGAGCGGCTCGTGCAGAATCTCCCTGCTTCCTCCGGCAATATGAGATAGCGTTCGGCCCACATATTTTCGTTCCTGTCTAATCCCTCCCTCCCAGGAAGATCCTTAAGATTTTTGGTGTCGTTGTCGGCATCCACATCTTTGCCCTGGTGCTGATATTTGCGAACCCCGGCTGCAGCTCGACCACGAAGTCGATTCCTGCGCCGTCCGACACGCTCGCACCCGACACTCCGCCCAGTGTCTCGCTGCCGATCACCTCGACCGGGGGCTCCGCGCCGGCCTTTAATCCGGATGCGCCCGCGATGGCGGCGACCGGCACGGGCGGAGTCCGCTTCAATCCCACCCGTCCCGGCACGCCGGCGGCCTCGACGCTCACTCCCGAACCGGTGGCGGACGTCACGCCGGCGACCACCTACACGCTGCAGGGCGGCGACAACCTCTGGTCGCTGAGCAAGAAGTTCCGCCTCACCACCGCGCAGCTTGCGGCGGCCAACAACATCAGGACCAACGCGATTCTCCGCCCGGGCCAAAAGCTCATCATCCCGGGCAAAGCGATCACCCCCGGGGCCGCGACCGTCGCGGAGACCGCGCCCGTGGCGCCGAGGACCGAGGCGTCCGCCGCCAAGTCCGGCGAGACCGTGAAACACGTGGTGAAGCCCGGTGAGTCCCTCAGCATGATCGCCCAGCACTACGGCGTCCGGCAGGGAGACATCGCGGTGGCCAACAACATCTCGGATCCGCAGAAGATTCGCGCCGGCATGGAACTCACCATTCCCGGCTGGCAGTCGGCCAGCAAGGCGGGCCAGAGCGCGCCTCGGCCGGCCGCCAAGTCCGCCCCCAGCAACGAACCGAAGACCATCATCAGTTTGGAACCGGAGCCCGCGCCGGTGCCGGTCATGCCGCAGATTCCGATCATCCGAATCGACGACAGCCCGATCGCGCCCGCTCCCCGCACGCCCTGAGTTAGCCGCCTCACGACCATGCTGCCGGATCGCGTCGCTCCCCGGAAGTCGCTTCTCAACCCCGCCACCGTCATGGTGGTCTGCGCCTTGAGCCTGACGTTTCTCGGACTCGTCATCCTGTTCAGCGCGAGCGCGTCGATGCGGGCCAATGCCTATTTCTACCTGACCAAACAGCTCATGGGCGTGATCGTGGCGGCCGGGCTTTGTTTCGTGGTGAGCCGGGTGGACCTCGACTACCTCCGGCGTTACTCATGGTGGATTGGAGGCCTCTGCCTGCTCCTGCTCGCGCTCGTGCTGGTGCCGCAACTGGGAATCAAGGTGAACGGCTCGCGGCGCTGGCTCGGTTTCGGCGCGGTCCGAGTCCAGGTCTCCGAGTTCGCCAAGCTCGGCCTCGTGTTCTGCCTCGCCCACTACCTTGCG
>CAINHV010000231.1 GCA_903848965.1 uncultured Opitutia bacterium
CGCTCCTGCCATGCTGATCTCTTATGATGAATTTGGCCGTCGCGCTGACGCGATCCGGGATCGCATCGCGGCCGCCTGTGCGGCGGCCGGCCGCGATCCCGCGGAGGTCGAGTTGCTGGCCGTCACGAAGACCCATCCCGCGACGGCGGCAGACTTTGCGGCCCGCTACGGGCTCCGCGCCGTGGGGGAGAATCGCGTGCAGGAAGGCATCGAGAAACGGGCGCAGTGCCCGGCCGCCCTGCGCTGGGAGTTGATCGGCCATCTTCAGTCCAACAAGGCGAAACTCGCCGCGCGGCACTTCGATCGGATCCAAAGCGTGGATCGTGAAAAACTCCTCGCGCCGCTCGACGAAGCCGCGGCCGAACTCGGGCGCCCGCTCCCCATCCTGCTCCAGATCAACGCGGGCAACGATCCCGCCAAGTTCGGCGCCGATCTGGCTGACGCGCCGCGGCTCCTCGAAGCGGCGCTCGCTCGCCCCCACCTCCGCGTCGAGGGCTTCATGACCATCGCGCCGCTCGGCACCGATCCGGCCGACACCCTCGCCCACGCGGAGCGGACGTTCGGTAATCTTCGCCAGCTGCGCGATGCGCTCGCCGGGCAATTTGGGACTCCGCTGCGCGAACTTTCGATGGGCATGACTGGCGATCTCGAGGCCGCGGTTTCCGCCGGCAGCACTCTCGTGCGCGTGGGCACGGCTTTATACGGCAACCGCGAGATTCCGGTCGCGCCGACCGCCTAGATTTTTCCGGAGCGCACTCCAGAAACCATCGGGAGTATTCTGCTCCGTGATGGGTTTCCCTATTGCGCCATCCGGGAATTCTTTTTGGGTTCGTGAGCGTGGAAATTGAATCACTGAGCGAGGCCCGGCGGGAGGCGTTCCTAAGTCTGCTCGACGATCCGAACCCCGCCGTCCGCCGTGCGCTCCTGGCCCATTTCACCGCGCTGAGCGCCTCCGCCGCGCCCTTCCTGCAGTCCGTCGCCCGCGGCTCCAACCGCGTCCTCGCGCGGCATGCCGCCTGGTTCCTCGATGAGCTGCAGTTTTCTGATCCGGTCGCGGAGTTTCGCGGCTTCATCCGTTCGCTGAATTACGAACTCGAGACCGGCGCGCTGCTCCTCGCTCGCACCGTGACGCCGCGACTCGACGTCGGCGTCTGCTGCGGCCTGCTCGATCAGATTGCCGCGCGCTGCCGCGAGCTGATCGTGGAGCCGTCCTCGGCCCGCGAGAAGTGCCGCGTCGTCAACCGCGTGCTCTTTCACGAGTGGGGCTTCCACGGCAACGTCGAGAACTACACCGATCCGCGGAACAGCTTCCTCGATCAAGTGCTGGTCCGCCGCACCGGCATCCCACTTTCGCTGAGCGTCGTGTACCTGCTGGTGGCGGATCGGCTGAGCCTGAACCTCGAACCGGTCGGCCTGCCGGGCCACTTCATCGTCGGCTGCTTCGTCGACGAACTGCCTTTCTTCATCGACCCGTTCGATCGCGGCGTCTTCCGCGACGCGGAGGAGATTTTCGATCTGCTCCGTTCGAACAACATCACGCCCAAGGCGAGCGATCTCACCCCGACCCCGGTGCGCGAAGTCCTCTGCCGCAACTGCCGCAACCTCGTGAACCACTACACGGCCGCGGGGGAACTGGAGCGGGCGAAGCTGTTCACGCGGTTCGTCGAGGAGTTTGAGGCGACGCACGTCAAGGCGTCGTCGTGATTTTAGATTTTTGATTCTCGATTTTGGATTGAGGGACGGTCGGCCTTCGCGCGGCGGTGCAGTTCAATCGCAATCAAAGTGGCTGCGCCGCCGCGGTTGGTAGTTCCGCCTGAAGGCGGGACTACGAACAAAGCATCAAGATCTCGGTGCCTCTTTCCGGTCAATCCCGGCTCGTCTCCGGTAAATCCTGTGGAGGATCGAGCTCCGGGCCGATCGGATTTCGTTTTTGCCCGGGGCGCGCCGCCCTGATTCAGTCGCCAATCTGAATTCGAAAATCGAAAACTCCGCCGTGCACTCGCTGGCCGATTTGGCGGCCTGGTCGCAGCCCGGCACGTCGCTCGCCGTCCTCGGTCACCCAATCAAGCACTCGATCAGCCCGGCGATGCACAACGCCGCGCTGGCCGACCTCGCTCGGGCGGACACGCGGTTCGCCGACTGGCGGTATCACCGGTTCGAGATCCATCCCGACGATCTGCCGCAGGCACTCACGCTGCTGCACGAGAAGAAGTTTCGCGGCGTGAACCTGACCGTGCCGCACAAGATCATCGCGTTCGGCCGCGTCGCCGCGATCGATCCCGCGGCGCAACCCGTCGGAGCCGTCAACACCCTGCGCTGGTCCGGGGAAGGCTGGCACGGCTTCAACACCGATGGCTATGGCCTCGCCACCGCTGTGCGCGAATCGCTCGGCCGCGATCTGGCCCACACCCCCATCCTCCTGCTCGGCGCGGGCGGCGCGGCCCGCGGCGCCGGCGTGGAGTTCCTCCAGCGGGGCTGCTCCGCGCTCTGGATCGTGAACCGCACCCGCGAGACGCTCGATCAATTGCTTGGCGTGCTCGCGCCGCTGCAAGGCGGCATTCCGCTGCACGGTCTCACGCTCGACGGACTCGGCGCCGGCAGCGACACTCTGGCGTCGCTGCCGACCGGCCTGCTCGTGATCAACGCGACCAGCGCGGGCCTGCGCGAAACCGATCCGCTCCCCATCGAACTCGGCCTGCTGCCGCGCCCGTCCGCCGTCTATGACATGATCTACAATCCACCGCAGACTCCCCTCCTGCGGCGGGCCGAAGCCCTGGGCATTCCCCATGCGCACGGCCTCGGAATGCTGATTCACCAGGGCGCCAAGGCGCTGGAAATCTGGACCGGCGTGCCCGCCGAACGCACCGCGCCCACGATGGCCTCGGCGGCCCACGCGGCCCTGGGTTTGGTCGAAGGGTGAATTGAGCGCGGTCCGGCCGCAGCAAAGCGCCAGGCCATAAAGGGAACAGGAAGGCCGGGGAGGTCGGGAAGTGAGGCCAATCATCTTTGCCTCCTCGAAGTGGCTGCGAGCGTGTAGACCAGACCGCCGCCGCGCCGGTGCATTCTTGCCACGCCCGCCACGGTGCGCGAGCGTCCCGGCATCAGCCCATTCCGCTCCAGGTTCTCCGCATGATGCCCTACGCCGAATTCGCCGCGGCATTTCCGTGGTTTTTTCCGCTCTGCGCCTTCGTCTTCGGCGCCTGCATCGGCAGCTTCCTCAACGTTGTCATCTACCGCGTGCCCAAGGAGGAATCGATCGTCACGCCAGGCTCGCACTGCGGCTGCGGCCAGCCGATTCGCTGGTTCGACAACATTCCCATGGTTTCGTGGATCGTGCTGCGCGGCCGGGCCCGCTGCTGCGGCCGGGCGTTCTCGTTCCGCTATCCTGCCATCGAGCTGCTCACCGCCTTCCTCTTTCTCGTCTGCTGGCTGCGCTTTTCCCCGGCTGTCGCCGTCGCGGGCTGGATTTTTGTCAGCTGCCTGATCGCGGCGACATTCATCGATCTCGATCACATGATCATCCCCGACGCCTTCACGCTCGGGCTGGGCGTGGTCGGCGTACTCCTCTCCGTCGGGATTCCCGCGCTGCACGTCACACCGACCGGATACTTTGTCGTCGACAGTCTTCGCGCCGGCACCGCCTCGCTGCAGGGACTCCTCGTCGGCTCCGGGCTGCTCCTCTGGATCGCGCTGATCGCCGAGGCGCTGCTGAAGAAGGAGGCGATGGGTTTCGGCGACGTGAAGTTCATCGGCGCGATCGGAGCCTTCTGCGGCTGGCAGGGCGCCGTCTTCGCCGTGTTCGGCGGCGCGGTGGTGGGCACGATCTGGTTTGTCTTCGCGTGGGGCTGGCAGAAGGCCACCGGCCGGAAGTCGGTCGCGGCGCCGCGCGCGGAGACGCCCGAGGGTGAGGAGACCGAACTGGCCTTCGGCGCCCATGTGCCGTTCGGACCGATGCTCGCGATTGCCGGCGGGCTTTACTTCCTCGTGTTTCGCAGCGCGGCGCTCGCGTGGTTCGCGGATGTTGCGCTGCTGTTCTAAGCAGGCTGGGACCGGGGTTGGACAGGATTAACCGGACCCCAACCGGGGATTGACCGGAGCAGTCTCGCGGCGGACTTCCGAAACGCGGCCGTGTGACCACGAGCGCCCGCGTGCGGACCGGCCGTGCAAATCGATGTC
>CAINHV010000232.1 GCA_903848965.1 uncultured Opitutia bacterium
CTCGTTCAGTGACACGGTTGCTCGCAGCTACGGACAGAAAACTGATCCAACTGTTGCTTCGATCGCGGTTCTCCGGATTCAACTTCGATGTGTGGGGCGGTCGATTTGGCCCTCCCATCCCGAAGGCGCCACGATGGACCCGCCCCGCGGGGCCGTCGTGGCGCCTTCATCACTGCCTTGGTTTGCCATCCGCGCTATCCGCGTAATCCGCGGTAAACTGTCTTCGACTGTCTTTAGCTCGCTCGAACGATGACCAGTGCCACCCGATGCCGCTCTTGCATGCGGGGCCTGAACCCGAGAGGTTAACTTCAACTATATCTGCATGAAACTCACGGACCTCAACCGCCAGGGCGGCATCGGCGCCAACTCGCTCTTCCTCCAACTCGGGGCGATGAACATCCTCATCGATTGCGGATTGAATCCCAAGACGCCCGGACTGGGCGCCCTGCCGGACTTCGAACGGCTGCGCGGGGTCGAACTCGATCTCATCATCATCACGCACTGCCATCTCGATCATATCGGCGGGCTGCCCGTCATCATGCGCCAGCACCCGAAGACGCCCGTGCTGCTCACCCGCTCGAGCCGCATGCTGATCGAGAAGATGCTGCACAACTCCGCGAACGTCATGCAGCGGCAGAAGGAGGAGGACAACGTTCCGGGCTACCCGTTGTTCACGCATGAGGAGGTCGACCGTCTCGCCAGCCGCTTTGTCGGCCTGTCCTTCAAGACGGCGCGGACGTTCCACGCCAATCACGACCAGATTCAGATCATGTTTCATCGCTCGGGGCATGTGGCCGGGGCGACCGCCGTGGAGATTCATCACCAGAAGCGCCAGATCTTCATCACGGGCGACGTCATGTTCGAGAACCAGCGCACGCTTCAGGGCGCGCAGTTTCCGGCGGGCCACTTTGACACCCTGATCATCGAGACGACCCGCGGCACGACGGAGCGCGCCTTCGGCAAGGAGCGCGTGCACGAGATTGCGCGGCTCGTCGCCTCCATCAACGCGACGATCGCCGGCGGTGGATCCTTTTTGCTGCCGGTCTTCGCGCTCGGCCGGATGCAGGAGTTGCTCTCGGTGTTCCACGATGCCCGCAGTTTTGGCCGGCTGATCGACTGCCCGATCTACGCCGCCGGGCTCGGGATGGGCATTGCGGAACTGTTCGACGAAGTCTCGCGCAAGACGAAGGACGTGCAGTTCGACCGCCGGATCCTGAAGGACCTCCGCCTGAAGGCCATGCCGCGCAAGCTCAAGCCAGGCGTGGACCCGAAGCAGAATGCGCTCTACATCGTGAGTTCCGGCATGCTGGTCGAGCGCACGCCGAGCTACACGCTCGCGTCCGGTCTTCTCGGCCATGCCCGCAACACGATTGGCTTTGTCGGCTTCTGTGATCCCGACACCCCGGGCGGAAAGCTGCTGGCGACCGCGCCCGGCAAGATCTTCAACTTTGCCGCCATCGACGTGAAAGCGAAGGTCAATGCCCGCGTCGAGCGCTTCGAACTCAGCGGCCACGCCGAGCGCGATGAACTGTTGGAGTTCGCGGTGCAGACCCAGGCCCGCAGCATCGTGCTGACCCACGGCGATCCGGGCGCCCGGGCGTGGTTTGCCGAGCAACTCGCCCAGGCGCTCCCCAACGCCAAGGTGATCGATCCGATTCCCCTCAAGGTCTGCCACGTCTGATCGGGCGGGCGTCAACTCGCGGGCGCTCGTTGCTACCTCGGTGGCCGTGCCACGGCCAGCCACGCGGTCGTGGCTCGGCGCCCACGAAGTCGTGGTCTCCACTGACGAGAAGCAAATGGCCGCGCTGGCGGGCTCATTCGATTCCATCCTCGATGCGGTCTCCGCCCAGCACGACCTCAATGCCTATCTCAACCTGCTGAAGCGCGACGGCAACCGGGTGCTGGTCGGCGCGGCGGAGCCCCCTACGTGCACTTCGTGGTGCGCTCGCCTTTCGGAGGGACGCGTCTCGTGCGCGCCACGACGGCCTTGGCAGCGCGATCTCTCCGCGCCATCCGCGAGATCTGCGGTCAAAGATCGAGGCCGAATCTCTGTGCCTCCGTGTCTTCGTGGTTCAACCGGCTGCGACGTGCACCCTATCCCCGACCCGGATCGTGCCCGTTTTCGTCTCGTGAAATAAATTCTGCCCAAAATCCACGTTCGTGGAATCGCCGGCGTTTCTGCGGTACTTCGCCAGCGTCCGCAGCGGCTCCAGGCCGCGCTCCGCCGTTTCCTGATCCGTGGTCGTCATCACGCAACGCCCGCACGGACCGCCGGCGCGAAGAGTCACCTCGCCGATCTTTAACCGCTGCCAGGTGTCCTCGGCAAAGGCGGGGCAACCCGTCAC
>CAINHV010000233.1 GCA_903848965.1 uncultured Opitutia bacterium
GCGATCTGCTTCACGGACTCATCGTCCTGATTTAGGTGCTGTCCGACATGCCGCGCGTCGACGACCGTGACAATCGCATCGAGCTGGAAGCTTTGTTTCATTTCCTCGTCGGTGAAGAACGTCTGCGCCACCGGTGCGGGATTCGCGAGTCCGGTGGTCTCGATCAGGATGCCGTCGAGCTTGTCCTTGCGCTTCAGCAGCCGGCCGAGAATGCGGATGAGATCGCCGCGCACGCTGCAGCAGATGCAGCCGTTGTTCATCTCGAAGAGTTCCTCGTCGCTGGAGATCACGAGCTGGTGATCGACGCCGACCTCGCCGAACTCGTTCTCGATCACCGCCAGCTTCTTGCCGTGGTGCTCGGTGAGGATGCGGTTTAGCAGGGTGGTTTTACCGGCGCCGAGGAAGCCGGTGAGGACAGTGACAGGAATCATGGGCAAAAGTCGTGATGCGAAGGAGGGAAATGAAGAGCCTGCGGCGGGGCGGGAGGAAGGCAAACGCTCTGGCGGGTGGCCGGGAGGTCTAGGGAACGGCGGATCGATTAACGCAGGGCAGGTCGCCGAACGGGATCAGGGACCCGGAGGTGAGACGGAGGAACATTGGGCTGCTCCGTCATGTTCCGCACGGGTCGGGAGACCCGTGCCACTTTCCGTGAAGCTAGGAGCGAAAGTAGAACGCGACCTTTTCGAACTTCGTCTCGCGAAGATCGAGGCCGAGAATCTCGCCGGGGAAACTGTCGATTTTCTTCAACCAGTCCGCCTGTCCGTCGAACTGCGAGGTGTCGCCGACCGTTTCTCCCGTGGCGGAGTTGGCGACGGCCCGCAGGTTGAGCGGGCGCCGTTCGCCGCCGGCAATCGCGACGAGCTCGATTGTCGGCGCGGTGATGCGGATGAAATTCTCGGCGTGCCCATCGAGGACATAAAGGGAAAGGCGGCCGGTGTCGGCATCGCGGACCAGTTCTAGATTGTAAGCGTGTTCGCCGAGAGGCACGAGCGTGCCGCCGTGGGGGGCGACATGGATGTGGCTGCCAGGGGCGGAGGCGGGCAGATGGGCATCGGGGGCCTTGCCGCATCCGGCGAAGGCGCCGAGGACGATCCACAGGCAGGCGAGGGCGAGATGAGATTTCATCGGATTACCCTAGCAGGGGCGGGACCGCCGCGGGAAGCGAAACTGGTTGGGCGAACTTGCCGGGGCTCCGGGCCGAAACCTGCGTTCCTCTTATAGGGACAGGTTCCAAACGCGCTCCAAGTAGGGACAGGTTCCGAATCAAATGGGTTCTAGACGAGGGGCTTGCTTCTAGGGACAGGTTCTAAACGGACACTCGGGCCCTTCGCGAGCGACGGCCCTGCCGCCAAATGTCGGATTACGGCGCCTTGTTCCCGGCCGGGAAGGGGAAGCTGACCCGCAGAAAAGTCGCGTTGAGCAGTTTGATGGACGGCAGCACTGCGTCGAAGCGCGATTCGCTCTTCAGCCATTCGGCCTCGGCGGCAAAGCACGCGGTGTCGCCCACCGTTTCATGGCGCGCCGCGTTGGCCACGGGCACGAAGGTCAGGGAGCGCGATTCACCGCCCACGGTTGCCAGCAGTTCGAAGCCGGGGGCGCGACTGCGCACGGGAATGCTCAGCGAGCTGTCGTACAGATAGACGGTGAGCCGGCCCGCGGCCACATCGCGGACGAACTCGAGGTGAAATTCTTCGCGGCCAAGAGTCACGAGGGTGCCGCCATGTGGGGCGGCGACGTTGCGCGTGGGCGGGTTGGCCGCGTCGGT
This sequence comes from uncultured Opitutia bacterium, assembly GCA_903848965.1. Lineage (GTDB taxonomy): Bacteria > Verrucomicrobiota > Verrucomicrobiia > Opitutales > Opitutaceae > ER46. Next base: position 1,766 of record CAINHV010000233.1, read on the forward strand.
GGCGTGGCGCTGGCCGCAGGCGGCGAGGGTCAGGCCGAACAGCACGACCAAAAGCGGGGTGAGGAATTTTCCCACGCCCGCACCGTAGCAAGCCGGGCGCGGCCTGCCAGCCAAAGCGTGAGGGAGTGCACGGCCGAAGCTTCGTCACCCCGGGATCACCGCATCCTGCTACAACCACGCCAGGCCGACGACGAAGAAGCCGCAGACGAGACAGCCGGCGGCAAGTGCGAGGCTGGCGCCGAACCACCGGGCGCGGCGCTGCCACGCCAGGAGCAGGCTGGTGACGACCAGACCGATCAGCCCGAGGGCGAGCGCATCCATGCAGAGCGTCCAAAGCTGCGTGAGCGACCAATCGCGCTGGGCCCGCACGGCGTTGGCGCCGACGCCGTTGAATGTATGAAGGGAGCGTAGGATGCCCCATCCGTTTACGCGCACCTCCTGGACCGAGGCGGTGCCGAGGGTGAGGTCAGTCTTCACGTCGACGACGTGGCCGGGACGCGAGACACGGAAATCAAGCCGCTGCGCGGTCGGCCGGCTGTTCGTCCACTCCAGTTCGCCGACCAGTCCGATTTGCTGCATCACCTCGGCGGCGCGGTCGGGGTCGGACTGGGTGGTGAGCGGGACGAGGCGATGCTCGTTCGTGGATTGGCGGCGCTTCGTCCAGAACTCCGTGAAGTCCCAATGATGGTTGAGGAGCAACCCGGACGCGGAAAACAGCCAGAGGAAGATGAGAAAATAAAGCCCGAGGTAGATATGGATCTTTTGGGTCCAGGTTTTCATGCGGGGCCGGGGTTCAGGCCAGGGTGATGGCCGTCACGAGGCCGCCGACGGTGAGCGTGCCGGCGGCCAGCAGGAGCCAGCCGAACGTGCGCTCGGCCTTGAAAAACCACCACAGGTAAAGCCCCGAGGCGGTCAGGAACAACGTCCCATAGACGACGGCATCGGCGAGGAGGGACCAGGCGGTCATGTAACCCCAGTTGCCGCGAAATTTAATGAGATGCGGGCCTGGCCGTTTATGGAGATAGACCAGCGCGGCGGCCATCCCGTTGGCCTTACGTTGGACGGTTGCGACTCCGGAGTTCAAGTCCACCTGCACGGTGGTGAGTTCACCCGGCTTTGACACCGGGATCGTCAGCCGGCCGGCCTTGGTATTGTGCATCACGTTGTCGATCTCGCCCGTCAGCTCGAGCTGCCGCAGGATGCTCCGCGCGTGATCGAGCGTGCCGAGGCCGCTGGTTGCAACGGTGACGGATTGGGTCCGGCTGGCCGCGGTGGGCGGCGCCGTCACTTCGCGGACGGGATGGTTCAGCGCCAGCGTGCTGAAGGCGAAGACGAGAATGAATGGGGACAGAAAGAGCCCCGCATAGAGGTGCAGATCCTGGGTCCAGCGATGAATGTTCCTTGAGGCCGAGGGCGAGATGCTCACGCCGGGAAGGGGGTGCGCTTAGTGGTGCTTGTGATCGGAGGGCGCGTCTTTCGCCTTCGCGGGCGTTCCACCTTTGGCCGCGTCGTCCAACTTCTTCACATACTTGGCCGGGTCGAGTTTGACGTCCTGGATGCAGTGCTCGCAGCAGAGTATCATCACGCGGTCTGGCTTGCCGGCCTCTTGATGGAGGTACTCGATGGGTTTGCCCATCTCGCCGAGTTTGTCGTCGCTCACAACGCAGGTCGTCAGGGGATAACCAGCCGGCACGACGGCGTCGGGCTGGGCGGGAGCTTTCTTCTCCTGGGCCAAGGAGGGCAGGGAAAATACCAGAAGTGCACTGGACAAAAGGAGGGTGATTTTGGTCATGATTAAGTGGTGTCAGCGGGGAATACACCAAGGCCCGTGCAATCCCTTGAAGATTTTGTGCGGGATTCTGGCCCGACCGGGTTATAGCTTGGAACAACCTGCCATGAAGACTCCCCCGGATCCCATTTCCCGCCTGCTCCTGGCCTGGCGCATCGAGCCCTCGCGGGACCCCGGGTTTCGCACGCAGGTCTGGCACCGGATCGAGTCGCTTCGGCAGGCGTCCACCTGGTCGCACTTTGCCCGAACCCATCCTGCGGCCGTCGCCGGCGCGCTATCCATCGCCGTTGTACTCGGGGCCGTCTCTGGCCGCGAGCAGGCGAGAGCAAGCGCCGCTGCGGAGAGCAGCCGGATGGCCTCGGTTTATGTGCAGAAGCTGGATGCCCGGACGATGACGATGCCGTGAAGCCGACGGACCTTGTTAATTCGCGCATGAACTCCGCCCAACTGAAGAACTTTTTCCTGACCCTTGGCGTTGCGTTGGCGGCGTCTGCGGTGACCTATGGCGTATTCTTTGTGATGAATCGCGACTCTGCCATGCACCGCGCGGCGCGCGAAGGGGATGCGATGGCGTGGCTGCAGGCGGAATTTCAGCTCGATACCGGGCAGTTTACAGCGATCAAGCAGCTGCACGACGACTACGGCGTGGTCTGTGCCGAGCATTGCGCGCTAATCACCAAGGCCCGGAATGAAGCGGCTGCGGCCGGCGAGCAGGCTCGGCTGGAGAAACTTTGCGTGGATGCCATGACGGCGCACTTCCGCCGCGTCGCGGCGCTGATGCCACCGGCGCAGGGTGAACGTTATCTCACCACCGTGTTGCTGCGGATTTCCAGTTACCCGCATGCCGGTGCACCGAGCGTGCAACTGTCGCATTGAGCGCGGTGAGCGAGGCGGCCCCTTTTGACCCGCGGCCGGAGGAGCCCCGGAACCAGCCCGCGTCTGACGCCGGGGCGGACCAGGAGTTTATGCGGCGGTTGCAGGCGGGGGATCAGGCAGCGCTCGCCGGGCTGATGGACCGCTGGGAATTGCCGGTGAAGCGGGTCATTGGCCGGATGATCTTCAATGCGACAGAGGCGGGTGATCTGGCACAGGAGACCTTCGTCCGCGTGTGGCAGCAGCGCGAAAAATTCAAGGCTGGTGCCGAGTTTCGTCCCTGGGTGTTTGCCATGGCGGTGAACCTGGCGCGCAACCGCCTGCGCTGGTGGCGGCGGCGCCCGGAGGTCGCTTTGGAGGAGTGGAGCGAAACGCAGACGGCGGAGGAGGGAGGAAGGCGGACGGAGCCGGCGATGGGGAGCGCGGCGATGGAGCGCGAGGAGCGTGCGGTTGCGGTCCGTGAAGCGATCGCGGCACTACCGATGGATTTGCGCGAGGCGCTGGTGCTTTTCGAGTATGAGGAAATGTCGCATGCTGAAATCGCGGAGGCGGTCGGCGCGACGCCCAAAGCCGTCGAAACCCGCATCGCGCGGGCGCGGGAAAAACTGCGTGGCGCGCTGAAGCGCTGGGCGTAAGCCATCGCAAAAGGGACAGGTCAATTACCCTGAGATTGGGGTGTCTGCCGCGTCGCGAACCGGAGGAGTAGGTGCAGCGTTGGTTGCGGTGAGACAGCCGCGAATCAAAATTCCGTCACGGGAGGGTGAGGCAACCTACCATTGCATCAGCCGCACGGTAAACGGCGAGTGGTTGCTCGACGATGTGGCAAAGGAGGTCCTGCGTCGCCAGCTCTGGCAGGTGGCTGACTACTGCGGTGTCCAAGTACTGACGTACAGTATCCTCTCGAATCACTTTCATGTCTTGGTGCGCGTTCTTCAGCAGCAGGCCCTTGCCGATGGCGAGTTGTTGCGCCGCTATCGGGTTCTGTATCCCAAGCCGACGCGATACCAGGCCTCTTGCCTCGCGGTCATCGAGACCGGGTTGGCCCGAAATGACCCTGAGGCCATGGCGTGGCGACAACGCCAGTTCGCGCTGATGGGCGATGTATCGCAGTTCATGAAGCTCCTAAAGCAGCGGTTTTCGATCTGGTTCAACCGATCGCACCAACGTTTTGGTACACTTTGGGCTGAACGCTTCAAAAGCGTTTTGGTCGAAACGGCGACAGGCGCCCTTCAAACGATGGCCGCCTACATTGACTTGAACAGCGTACGCGCAGGCCTCGTTACGGATCCGAAAGACTACCGTTTCTGTGGCTACGCCGAGGCGGTCGCAGGGAACCGAGAGGCCCAAGAGGGCATTGGCGCGGTGCTGTCGGGGCGAGGGTGGTCTGAGGTGCAGTCGCAGTACCGTGAACTGCTCTTCGGCGTCGGAGGCAGCGCACGCGCGAGGAAGGCAAGTCTCATGGCAGTGAACGTTCAACGGGTCATGGCTGAAGGTGGGAAGATCCCGCTGGCGGTCGTGCTCCGCTGTCGAATCCGTTACTTTACTGATGGGGCGGTGCTCGGAAGCAGGGGCTTCGTGGAAACCCACCTTGCAAGATACCAAGAGAAGACTGGCCGCTGCGAACGCACTCGAACCCGTCCGATGCCGTCCTGGGTCGATTGGGGTGATCTGGCGACACTTCGTGGGCTGCGGCAGCAGGCGATCACGTAGCGCTGCGAAGGGGCGACTATCGCAGCGGCGGGTCGGCGCTTCTGGCATTCACCAGTGACGCGAAATCTCGCTTTCAGTTGGGCCGGCAACCAGCCGGCCATCCCCGCCCGACCTTTGTCGGCCGTAGCCCCCCGAATCGCGATCCTGCAAGCTAAGCTCTCTCATCCTCGGCAGGTGCAGCCGTAATTCACCTGTCCCTTCTCGAAAGCGCGAAAGGACCGAACATAATTCTAATTCGCCTGTCCCTTTTGACTACGGTTTCACCTTCGGGGCGCCGCAGCGGAGCATCGACTTGCCGTAGTAGGGGTTCGCGACCGGACCGGTGGGCTGGACCCAGCTCGCGCGTGCCATCGGGCAGTGCATTACGGTGACGTTCTTTTCGGTAACAGTCAGGGGTTCGATGTCGTCGCTCAGCGCCTTGAACACGGTGCGGGCCTTCATGATGTCCGGGGCCGCGACGAACTCCTTCGCCCGAGCCACAATCCCGGTCATGCCATCCGCCTCGGCCAGCTTCGCCAACTCCACTCCGGCGGTCTGGGCCGTCTTTAGATCGTCTGCCGCGAGGGCCGTGGCCATCGGCACGTACGCGGTAAGCAACTCGCAGCCATACTTCGGCGCGGCGTCACTGGCGGCGAGCAGAACGGTTGCTCCACCCAGAATCAGGCCGACGGTGAGAAAACGAAAGAGGCGCGTCATCATGGCGAGAGAGTAGTCGCACCCGGTCGGGAATCAACCCGGTTGAACGAGAAAACCCGGAGGCCGCCGAAGCCCCGATCGTCGGGAGATTCAGCCTGAAGCCAGGAAGCCATGAGAACTTCCCTCCGAGCCCAGCGGATGCAGCGGGGCCGGGAGTCAACGGCTCGATCGCCGGCGACAGCCTAGCGTCAGGCGTTCCTCGTCTCGGCTCGGTCCGAGCTTGGGGAAGTCGGGCAAGCTTCGCTTAAAACGATCGTCACGGAGCGAGTATCGCATCGTCCGCGGTAAACTGCTTTCGATCCGGGCCGGCACTGCGGATCTCCATTCGCGCCGCACTTTCCGCGTGAAAAAAATAGGGCGTGCCCCAGCGGTCACAAAGTTCGCCCTCCGGACTTAACGCCGGATGTCCCTCGGGAATGAAGACCAGCCGAAGCGGGTTCCCGCCGCGGAGGACCGCCGTGATTTCGGCATTGTTGCCGACGGGATTTCCCTCCCGGAGATAGTTCGAGCGATAGGTCTCGAGGATAGCGGCGACAAGGCGGAGGTCCGCAGCGACGCCGGCCGAAGCGTTGAGATCATCTGCCAGCGCAGTCGCATCCACGGGGGGGATTCTCGATTTTTGATTCTCGATTTTCGACTGGGCGGCCGGCGTAGGATCGCCGGTTCCCCGGTGGTCGGCGGTGGGTTTATTGACTCGCCACAGCAGCAAGGCGAGGAGGAGCACCGCGGTGACGGCGGCGTATTGAAGCGGGCGTTTCATGGTCGCAGCCCCGAGGGAACGCCGGTCCGAGACCGACATCACTCACTCAGACGAACCCGAGGTTCGGGTTGGCGAAGCGGCCGATGTTCGGGAAGGCCACGCTGAGATTGGTGGCGCTGACCCCGAACCACCGGGCGAGGGTGGCGCCGTACTCGTCCACGCTCGTCGTCGGGATCCAGCGACCCTGCGCAGTGTCGTCGGGCCCGCCGATCGTCAGGGTCGGCATGCGGCCATAGATGTCCCCGCCGTTGACCGCTCCGCCCATCACCAGGTGGTGGGCGCCCCAGCCATGGTCGGTGCCGTCGCCATTGGAACTATAGGTGCGGCCGAAGTCGGAGGCGGTGAACGTCGTGACGCGATCGGCGCAACCGAGCTCCACCGTCGCATCGTAGAACGCGTTCATCGCCTGGCTGACCTGCTGCAGTAGATTGGCATGGGCGCCGACGGCGGTGTTGGCGTCGACCTGATCGGCGTGCGTATCCCAACCGCCGATGCGCGCGAAGAAGACCTGACGCTTGAGGTTCATGCCGCCCGCGATGCTGATGAGATAGGCGATCGACTTGAGCTGGTTCGCGAGGCTGGTGTTCGGAAACGTGGTGGCAAGCGTCGGCGCCGAGGAGAGCACACTCCCCAGGAGCTCGCTCGTACCGATGGCGTCGTTCGAGAGC
>CAINHV010000234.1 GCA_903848965.1 uncultured Opitutia bacterium
GCCTCCACTCGCTGGCGCTCGTGGCTACTCCAAGGTCAGCAGATACGCCGCGGCCCGCGCAGCATAGTCTTCGCCACTGGCTCCGACCTTCATGTTAGCCGCGATCGCGGGACGGAGCGAGGCCGGTCGGTTCGGCAGGTTGGTGATATAATTCAGCGCCTCGAGGCGAAGCTCCGCCGACTGGCTGGGGACGAGCGCGGCAGCCAAGATTGGCCAGGCGTCGTCGGCGCGGCCGTGCCGGGCCATCACGAAGGCGGCGGCGAGCCGCACCGAGCCGGAGGTGTCGCGCAGCAGGGGCATGAGGTCAGCGGCCACCGACTGCGGTGCCCGCAGTGCCGCCAGCGCACCCCAGAAACGAATCGAGGGCAGCGGATCGGTCCACGCCGCCTTGAGATCCGCGGGCGCGGGCGAGGCGCTGAGCTGCAGTCGATCGACCACGTCGAGGATGCGGGCGAGGGGATAGGCCTGGTCGTCGCGGCCGACTTTTGAGGGCGACTCGACGCCGGACAACTCGCGCAGGATCGGCTCGGGCATGAAGCCGGTATCGCGAATGCGCAGGAGGTGCGCGCGATTAGCGGCGCGCAGGCGCTCAAGGGTGGCGCGATGAGCGGGATCGCCGGCGAGATTGCGGACGTTGTCGGGGTCGGCGACGCAGTCGAAGAGCTGCTCGGCTGGCCTTGGCTCGAAGAGCGCGAGCTGCGTGGCATTCAGTTTTCCGGCGACGCGCAGGCGATCAGCCTCCTTGGTCGTCGCCATCAGCCAGAGGTAATTGATGTGCTGAAGCGTCGGAAGCTCGGGCCGGTAGTTGCGAATGTAACGCCACCGGCCATCGGTTACGGCGCGTGAGAGATCGTAGCGCTCGTCCATCCGGTCGCGGAAGCTGGAGGTGAACTCCGGGGCGGCGGCGCGCGCCGGACCGGCGAAGGCGCGGCCCTGGAAGAACTCTGGGGCGGGGACGCCAGCGAGGCTGAGTACGGTGGGCGCGAGGTCGACCCAGTTGACGAGTTCGGTCGAGCGGGAGCCGGCGGCACCCGGAGCGAGCGACTGGAATTTTTTCGGGAAACGAACGGTGAGCGGCGGATGCGTGCCATTCTCGTAGAGGAAGCGCTTGCCGCGCGTGAGGGCGCCGCCGTGATCGGAGTAGTAGAAAATGATCGTGTCCTCCGCGAGGCCGTCCTTTTCCAGTTGGGCGAGGATCTCGCCGATCTTGCGATCGGCCTCCGCGACCCGGTCGTAGTATTGGGCGAGGTCGGCGCGCACCTCGGGCGTGTCGGGCAGATACGCCGGCACGCGCACGCGGGCGGGATCCGTGACGAGCGGAAGGCGCTTGTGCAGCGAACTCTCGTGGCTCTCGTTGAAGTTGAAGACAGCGAAGAACGGCTGGCCGGGCGCGCGATTCCGGTAGTGGGCCTCGGGGCCATTCTGGTCCCAGGTGCCGGGGAGCACAGCGGCGTTGTAGTCGGTCTTCGCGCGGTTGGTGGTGTAGTAGCCGGCAGCGCGGAGATAGGAGGGAAAGTAGCGGAGCCACGACGGCATGGGCACGTTGCTGCGCATGTGCTGGGTGCCGAGCGAGGGCGCGAACATGCCCGTGATGATGCTGGCTCGCGTGGGGGCGCAGACCGCGGAGGTCGAGTACGCGCGCTCGTAGAGAATGCCGTCCTTCGCCAGCCGATCGAAGTGCGGCGTGCGGGCCAGCGGATCGCCATAGGCGCCGACGAAGGTCGCGGAGTTATCCTCGGTGACGACCCAGAGGATGTTGGGCCGCGCGGGATCGGCGGCGCGAGCGGTGGCGGCCAGGACAAGCAGTGAGCAGGCGACAAGGCGCAGGAGTGTTTTCATGCGGGGTGGCGGAAGGTCGGGTGAATCGGGAGCGAACTCGACGCTTTTCGGTGCGGGTCGAATCAGAGTGGGAGAGCAACGGGTGGGTCCACTCGCTGGCGCTCGTGGCTACGGCGGGAGCGGATGGCTGAATTTAACTCGGCTTCGCCCTGGGCGCGCGCGGTGGCCGATTTTCGGGCAGGGATCCGCCGCTTTACTTTGTCGGCGGCGCGCGGCTAACCTCCGCGTTACCCCATGGAGCGCCTGAAGCCTGTTGACGTGGTTGTGATCGGAGGGGGCTTCACCGGCCTCCTGATGGCAAAGGAACTCGCGACGCGGACCAGCGTGAGCGTGGTCGTCCTGGAACGCGGGCCGGACCGCCAGCTCCTCGACTACATGGACGACATGGACGAGGTGGATTTTTCGCTGCGCTTCCGGATGATGCAGAACATCTCCGAGGAGACGGTGACGCACCGCCACACCACGGCGAACCGCGCCGTGCCGGTGCGCGAGTGGGGCCACGTCCGGCTTGGCACGGGCACGGGCGGCAGCGGCGAACACTGGACTGGTGTCGCCAACCGTTATCCGGAGGACACTTTCATCATCAAGTCGGCGCTGAAGGAGCGCTTCCCGGCGAGCCGGATTCCCGCGGATCTCAGCGTGCAGGATTGGACGCTCACCTGGAAGGACATCGAGCCCTTCTACACGCGGGTCGAGGAGATGATGGGCATTGGCGGCAAGGCCGGAAACCTCCAGGGCCGCCGCATCGACGGCGGCAACGTCTTCGAGGGCCCGCGTTCCAAGGAGTATCCGGTTCGCCCGCACCTGCAGAGCTACGCGATGACGGTCTTCGAAAAGGCGGCGCGCGAACTGGGTTATCATCCGTATATCAATCCGGCGGCCACGCTGCCCGCGGACTACACCAACCCCGACGGCATCTCGCGGCCGGCCTGCCAGTATTGCAGCTATTGCATGCTCTACGGCTGCATGATCGGTGCGAAGGCGCAGCCGACCAATCTCCTGCTGCCGATCCTGAAGGAGAAAAAGACCTTCACGCTGCGCAACGGCTGCTGGGTCCGGAAAATCGTCCACCGCGATGGCCGTGCCGAGGGGGTCGAGTACAGGGACGAGAACGGCCGCGAGATCTTCCAGCCCGCGAGCGTCGTGGTCCAGGCTACGTTCACGTCCGGCAACGTGCGCTCCCTCCTGCTCTCGAAGATCGGCACGCCCTACGATCCCGCCACTGGCCGGGGCACGCTGGGCAAGAATTTCACGCACCAGATGTCTGGCGGCGGCAACGCGCTGCTCGTCTACCCGACGAAGCTCAATGCCTTCATGGCCGCGGGCGGGCAGGGGATGGCCTTCTCGGATTTCGACGGCTTCAACCAGCTCGATCCCGACGCCAATATTCTCCGCGGCGGCACGTTCACCGGCGGCGGGGGCGGGGGACACCCCATTGCCTCCTTTGGTACGACCCCACCCGGTACGTCGGCGCGCAACTGGGGCTCGGCGTGGAAGCAGGCGGCGATCGAGCACAACGATCGCACCGGCGGCGGCCCCGGCTTCTCCGCGGAGCATCTGTCTTACCGGCACAACTTCCTCGATCTCGATCCCACCTACACGGACAAGTGGGGCGACCCGCTCCTGCGCACGACGATCGACTGGACGGATCACGAGCGGCGAATGCGCGACTTCTCGGCGAAGATCTCCGATCGGATGGCGGAGGAGATGGCGCGGGTGTCCGGAGCGAAGATCCACCATCGTCCGGCGGCGACGACGGGACGCCGTTCCGGCCGGTACCAGACGGCGGCTTACGCGACGACGCACCTGCACGGCGGCGCGATCATGGGCGACACCCCGGCGGACGGCGTGGTGAACACGTATCTGCAACACTGGGACGTGCCCAATCTCTTCGTCATCGGGGCGTCGGCGTTTCCCCACGCGGGCCCCACCAACCCGACGATGACCGCCCTCGCCCTCACATTCCGATCGGCGGACGCCCTGATCGAGCGGTATCTCAAGAACCCCGGAAAGCTCGTATGAAACGCCGCGAATTCCTGATCCTGCCCGCCCGGACGCTCGGCGGGTATCTCCTGGCCTCCACGCTGGCGGGTGAGCCGTTCCTGGCGCAGGCGCAGCAGGCCAAGGCGCCCGACATCAAGATTCCCCTGAAGTTCTTCACCGCGCCGGAAGCGGCGGTCGTGTCGGCCATGACGGAGCGGATTTTCCCCACTGACGCCAACGGCGCCGGCGCCCGTGAAGCGGGCGTTGTGATCTTCATCGATCGGCAACTGGCCGGGCCGTACGGGCACGACAAGTATCGCTACACGAAGGGACCGTGGGTCGAGTCGATTCCGGAGCACGGCTACCAAGGACAGTCGAACCCGCGCCAGATCTACCGCGAAGGCATTATCCAGCTGGGTAACTTCGCGGCCTTGGGAGCGGCGGAGCAGGACCAGGCACTGATCGCGATCGAGAAGACCACGTTCTTCCAGATGGTCCGGACCCACACCTTGGAAGGCATGTTCTGCGACCCGCTGCACGGCGGGAATGCGGACATGGTCGGCTGGCGGTTGATCGGCTACCCGGGCCCGGTGATGGCCTACCGCCACGAGATCGAGAAGTACCGCGGCGTGCCGTACCCCAAGGTCGAACCACAGAGTCTGGAGCAACTGCTCGGTCGCAAGGTCCCGGCCTGGGAAGACGAACCGGTTTAGGACAGAAATTTCACGGTACCCATGTCAGTAGCCAACACGCTGTCGCAGCCGTCAGGAGTGGCGCCGGTCTCTGACCGGCGTCTCGCCAGTCGGAGACTGGCGCTACGGGCGGCAATCGCGTGCGGGGGCTGCCCTCGAATGGCGTGCCGCGCAGTGTTGGCCCATCCGCCGCGAACCCAATTATGAATACGCAAAAGTCTCCCGTCAGCCGGCGTGCATTCCTGAAGACCTCGGCGGGACTGGCCGCCGGCGCCCTCGTGGTGGCGCGCACCGTTCCCGATCTCACCGCGGCCAGCGTGGCCTCCGGACCGCATCAGGCCACCGGCACGCGCATCGGTGAAGTCACTTCAACCTCCGCCATCGTTTGGACGCGCCTGACGGCCGCGCCGGTCCGGAACCAGACCGGCCAGGACTTCACGGTGAATGTGCGGGAGGTGCCCGGCGATCAACTGCCGAAGGCCGCGGGGCCGGTGGATGAGTTGCGCGGCGCCTGTCCGGGGGCGCCCGGTCGCGTGCGAGTTCGGTATGGCCCGCGCGAGGACTTGAGCGATGCGCTGGCGACCACGTGGGTCGACGTCACGGCGTCCACCGATTTCATTCACCAGTTTCCGCTGCGCGGTCTGCGTCCCGGTACCCACTACCACTACGCCAGCGAGGCGAGCGCGCCTGGCGGCGCTGCCCCGACCGCGGTGTTCCGGGGCAGCTTCGAAACGGCACCAGCACCGGACGCCCCGGCGGAGATTCGTTTCTGCGTGATGACCTGCCAGGGGTATCCGGATCGCGGACACCCGGAGGGGCATCACATCTATCCGGCGATGCTCGCACTGAAGCCGCAGTTTGCCTGCCTCACGGGCGATCTCGTCTATTACGACAACGACGCGCCGCGCGCCTCCACCGTCCGCCTGGCTCGTTATCACTGGGAGCGCATGTTCAGCCTGCCGCGGCTCCGGGAGTTCAACCGGCAGGTGGGAACGTACTGGCTGAAGGACGATCACGACACGCTGTCCGACGATGCCTGGCCGGGCCGGCAGATGGGAGAGTTTACGTTTGCCGAAGGGCAGAGCATCTTTCGGCAGCAGGGCCCGTTAGCGGAGGGACCCACGTATCGGACCTTTCAGTGGGGACGTGACGTCCAGATCTGGCTCGTTGAAGGCCGCGACTTTCGCTCGGTCAACACGATGGCGGACGGGCCGGAGAAAACCATCTGGGGTGCCGAGCAGAAGGCGTGGTTCAAGCGCACCGTGGCTGCGAGTACCGCGACCTGGAAGATTCTCGTTAGTCCCACGCCGTTCGTCGGTCCGGATCGGCCCTCGGGGAAGAACGACAATCATGCCAACGCGGGTTTCCGGCATGAAGGCGATGAGTTGCGCGCCTGGTTCAAGGCCAACGTGCCGGACCTCTTCGTCATCTGTGGCGATCGGCACTGGCAATACCACTCGGTGCATCCCGAGACCGGGCTCAACGAATTCAGTGTGGGCGCCGCGAGCGACGAGCATGCCGCGGGTTCGCCCGGCGAGGACAAGCGCTACCATCGCTTCCACCTGGTGAAGGGCGGCTTCCTTTCGGTCGACGTGAAGCGCCAGAGCGGGCAGTGCCTGATTCGCTGTCAGATGCACGATGTGCACGGCGCCGTGGTTTATTCCTGGCAGCGGGAGCGAAACGTGACGGCCTAGCCCGTGGCGCCGGTCTCCGACCGGCGGCCAGCGTGAAGCAGTACGTTCGAAAGCGCCCTCTCATGTTCCTCGCCGGTCGGAGACCGGCGCTACTTGAATCCGGCTACGCCGCTTTCAGCTTCAACACGCGCCGGGCGTTGTCGCGGTACATCTTCGCCTGGACCTTCTCGTCCAGCTTGAGGGCCGCGAGCGCCTCGAACTTCCGCACGGTGATGCAGGTCGGGCCGACGCCGGTGGCGCAGATGCAGTCTGAGCCGAAGAGAACCTTGTCCTGGTGCCGGATGACGAAGGCGCGGGCAAACTCGACGTCGCGGGTCAGGGCGTTGTTGCCGGAGTTGGCGGCGAGGTCGCAGTAAAGGTTCGGGTAATCCGCCAGCCACCGATCCGTGAGACCGCCAGCGGTGACCGGACCTTTCGGCGACTTTCCCGCCGCCGGCGTATAGTTCTTGTTGATGTTCGACCACCACGTCTGTGCGTGGCCGATGAATTTCACCGTCGGGAATTTCTCGAGCACGCGATGAAAGCGGCTGAAGCCATCGCACCAGAGCGTGTCCTCGAAGTGCATCAGCACGGGCACGTCGTAGTCGCGGGCGAGTTCGAACACCTGCAGCATCTGCGGCGCATCGCAGGCGATCGTCTCCTTCATCTCGCCGATGCCGATCGCGCCCTTCTTCAGCAGGCGCTCGATTTTCTGGCGGGCATCGGTGTCGTCCGCGGGTTCGCGGGCGAAGCACGCCCAGCGGGCCGGATCGCGTTGCGCAAATGCCATCGTCACCTCGTTGGTGCTGAGGATCACCGAGAACAGCGCCCCGGTGTTCTTTTGGTGGGCGACGACCTCGGCATCATTGCGCTTCCCGATCGCGACCATCGTGGGATCGTTGGCGTCCTTGGAGCCGGGGATCGGGGCGCCCGCCGAGTTATGGTGAAAGTGGATGTCGATGAACGGCGGCTGGGCCGGCGCGGACGCGGCGCTGGCCGCGGAAAGCCGGGGCAGGGCGAGCGCGGCCGTGGCCAGCGCGGCGGTGGAAATAAAGTCGCGCCGGGAAACCGGGCGGCAGCAGTCACAATGTGAGGGATGGGTGGTCATCGGGGGTGGGGTGGAAGCAACGGGGTGATGATGCGGCGAGATTTGGCCGCAAAAAAGCGCAAAACCGAAAAATTCGGAATGGATCGAGGTGGCATGGGTCTCCCGACCCATGAGGCAGAATCGGAACGTCCTTCACGGGTCGGGAGACCCGTGCCACGCCCTGACCAGCCCGTGCCGCGCCAAGGCCCGAAATCCGGGCAAAAAAAGAGCCCGCCGTGTACCCCTACACGGCGGGCATTGCTTTCTTATTTACCCCAATCCTCCGCTAAGCGGAGGAAGTGGGAGGACTCTCCTCCCACTTCGCCCGTTCGCAAATCGAAAGGGCGATTGGCGAAAGCCAGTAGTCGGGGGAGGCAGGAGCATTAGCCGAACCACAGTTTGTGGGATTGGAGCGCGAGCCGATGAAGTCGTAACCGGATGGTCTGTAAAAGGAAACGCGACTCGAAAATGGCATCGATTCAACGATGCGCTGAGGCTGCTGCGGCTGGCGCCTTAACTACACCACCGAGTTCAGCGATTGGATCCGAAGGCCGCGAAGGGAGGTTGGCCGATTCCTGACTTCCTGGATTCCGGCTCAATCCCGGCTGGATCGAGGTGAAGAGTCGAAGCCAGAAACCTCTTCATTGCTCTGCGCGATGAAGTTCGCCTCTTCGCGATTTTCTATTGGAGCGTTCCGGCTAACGCCAAATCACGGCGTTCCCGACGCGGCGTCTGAGATGAACTTCCGCATCGCGGCCACGAATTCGGGGCGCCGACGCACATCGCGGCTGCCGCCGTGGGTCGCGCCGGCGATCACGACCAAGGGCAACGAAGGCCGGATCCCCTGCAGTTTCTTCAACTCGTTTACCATCGGATCCTCGGCCCCGACGATTCCAAGGATGGGAACCTTCACCGCCGCCGCCTGCGCCGGAGTGATCACCTGGGTACGGAACGACCGGGTCAAAGCGGCGAGCGCCTGGCCGTCGTGGTTGGGTTTGGCCCGCTCGATCGCCGACCGCTTGACGATTTCTTCTTCGGTCATCGGGGGAGTGCCCGGCGGTGCAATCAGCGTCGAGATGGAGGGGCTGAAGCCAAACTGCTCAGCCTCGCGGGCCGCCTGCTCATAGAAGCGCTCTTCCTTTTCGCCCCATTGCAGCCTCCCGGCACCGCCGGCGAGCACCGCGCTCGAGCAGCGCTCCGGATGCAGCGTGAGGAGCTGAGCCGTGATCATGGCTCCCATCGAGTATCCGATGACATGGGCGCTGAAGATCTGGAGATGATCCAGCAGGCGGACGACATCGAGCGCCATCTCGCGTCCATACTTCGCGGGGTCATGGGGTTTGCCGCTGGTCCCGTGTCCCCGGCAATCGAGGGCGATGACGAAGTGATCCTTGGCCAGATCCTGAAACACTCCATTCGTGCGCCAGCTCTCGGCCGAATCGCCCCGGCCGTGGATGAGCACGACGGGCTGGCCGCTGCCCTTGGTGATGAAGTGAATCGGCACGCCCTGCGCGTCGAAGAACAATTCCTGCGCCGGGAGTGCGCGGGGCGCGGCGAACAGAGCGAGGACAGCCAGCAGGCGAACGAACGCGATCATGGTGCAATGCGGGGTAAGGAAGCGGGTCAGCCGGCGAAGCGACGATCGGCCGGCGACGAGACGACGCTCCCGAGGCGAGGGCGGAATCACAAGGAACAAGTGATCACGTTAATCCCTTCTGCTCCCGGGCAAATCATGTCAAAGGAGTGTCCGATGTTCTCCCCGGCCATTGAAAAGCAGCGCGAGCAGCTCTACGCGCAAACGGCGGTGGACGCCGGTGCCCGGGTGCGGGCGGCCCGGGAACCCGTGGAGATGATCGACGTGCTGCGCTGGGGCATGCAGGAAATCGACCGGGCGTTCGCGGAGACGCCGGCGAAGATTCGGGCGAAGGTGGCCTGTGCGGCAGGTTGCAGTCATTGCTGCCATGCCGCGGTTGACGTCCAGGCGCATGAGGTCTTTTTCGCCGCCGAGCATATCCAGGTGCACTTCTCGCCGGATCAACTCGCGGGCGTGATCGAGCGAACGGGCGCGCATCGTCTCCGTCTCGCGGGGCTGCCGGACGGCGCGCGGGAGCGCTTCGTTCAGCCCTGTGCCGTCCTCGATGAACGGGGACAGTGCTCGATTTACGAGGGTCGTCCGGAAGCGTGCCGCGTGCACCATACGAGCGCCGCCGCGACCTGTGCGGCCCATCTCACGGATCCGACGATTGAGATCGATCACGTGTTCATCCCCGCACTGCGCGCGCGACTTTTCGCGGTGATGCTTGGTCTGGATTCAGCGCTCGAAACCGCGGGCTTCGACGATCGTGCGTACGACTTCGGCTCGGCATTACACGAGGCGCTGACCAACAGCCTTTGCCGCGTACTGTGGATGCGCCATCGGCCGGCGTTTCCGGACGACTGCCTGGCGGAAAAGGCATCGAGGAGCGTGTAAGGCCAAAGGTCATAGGGGCCGCTCGCAGGGCGCCCCTACGACTGCGCCCCGGCCGCAAGTGAGTTCGGTCCACTCCACTCGCGGGCGCTCGTGGCTACGGGGTTGTTCCGGTAAATCTGGCTTGGCTCCTAAAATCCTGTCCAAGGTTCGAAGTCCTAATCGGTCCCCGGCTGGACGGCAGCACGGCTTTCGTCTCATCCTCCATTCCATGCCCCACGTTCGCCCGCTCATCGCCGAAGGATTCGTTGGCGCCATCGGTCACACGCCGCTCCTTCGGCTTCGTCATCTATCGGCGGCGACGGGTTGCGAGATCCTCGGCAAGGCCGAGTTCATGAACCCGGGCGGATCGGTGAAGGATCGCGCGGCGCTCGCTTTGATCGAGGACGCCGAGCGCACCGGCGCGCTCCGGCCCGGCGGCACCATTGTCGAGGGCACCGCCGGCAACACGGGCATCGGACTCGTGCTGGTTGGTGCGTCCCGCGGCTACCGGAGCCTCTTCATCGTGCCCGACAATTTCAGCCACGAGAAAACCGACCTCCTGAAAACTCTGGGAGCCGAGGTCCGTCGGGTGCCGCCGAAGCCGTACAAGGATCCGGATAACTTCCAGCACATCGCCCGGCGGACGGCCGAGGGCATCCCCGGCGGCTGGTGGGCCAATCAATTCGACAACACCGCCAACCTCGACGGCCATTACCGAACGACGGGCCCGGAGATCTGGGAGCAAACCGGCGGACGCGTCTCGGCCTTCGTGGCGTCGATCGGCTCGGGCGGCACGCTCGCCGGCGTCAGCCGAGCACTCAAGGAGCGGAATTCCCAGGTGCTCGCGGTTTGTCCCGATCCGATGGGTGCGGCGATGTGGTCGTGGTTCAAGCACGGGCATACGGACATCGACGATGGCGACTCCGTGGCCGAGGGCATCGGGCAGGGCCGCGTGACAAAGAATGTCGCCGCGAGCCTCGTCGATGAGGCGTATCGGATCCGCGATCCCGTGGCGGTCGAGATCGTGTATCACCTCCTCCGTGACGAAGGCCTCTACCTCGGCCTCTCCTCGGGAATCAATGTGGCGGGCGCGCTGAAGCTCGCCCGCGAGCGCGGACCGGGACAGACGATCGTCACGATCCTCTGCGACAGCGGCGCGCGGTATGCCTCGAAGCTCTACAACCCGGCCTGGTTGGCGGAGAAGAACCTCACGCCGAAGGCGAAGGGGCTGGAGTTCCTGCAGGAGCTCTGAGCCGCCCCTTCGGGACAATGCGGGAGGCCGGAAGTGGCATGGGTTTCCCGACCCATGCAGTGGGATCGGGACGGATTTCACGAGTCGGGAGACCCGTGCCACCCTGGAAC